>QGUH01000713.1 GCA_003242355.1 Pseudomonadota bacterium | reverse complement strand
CGCGGACGAGTTTCCCACCGACGAGCTCGGCGAGCAGTTTCCCGAGGTGACGTGCGCCTCCCCGCCGAGGGCTGGCGAAGCCAACGAGCCCACGGCGGGCGCCGGCATGCCAGCGGGCGGCAGCGGTGGCGAAACCAACGAGCCTACGGCAGGCGCTGGAGCGGGCGCCGGCATGCCAGCGGGCGGCGGCGGTGGCGAATCGAACGAGCCCACGACAGACGGCGGAGTGGACGTTGGTATGGGGGCGAGCGGCGGCGCGACGGGCAACGTCGGCATGCCGGGGACCGGCGCCTTCGCCGGAAGCGAGAGCGGATTCGCGCCTCCGGACGCGCGCGGCGGCACTGCCAGCGTGCCCAGTGGCGAGCCCGAGCGGGGCCCGGGCGACGACGGCAGCGGCCCCGGCGCCCAGTCCGCCTCGATCGATCTCGACCAAGCGCCGTCGAGCAATCCGGGGCGCTCGGCGGGCTGCAGTCTCGCACGCGGCGTGCGCAGCGGCCCGGCGGGGATGATTGCCTTCGTCGCAGCGGGAGCGTTCGCAGGTCTTGCGGCACGGCGCCGAAAGCGTTCGAGCGAACGCTGACACGGCTCTTTACGCCCGCGTCGAGCGCAGGCGATCCGATCCCTGGGGGCTCCCGTCCGGTCGCCGAGCCGCGGCGCGGCCGAAGCCGGGCCTGCTGCTCATTCTGCTAAGCTCGAGCACACCGGCGCCCGCGGCCTCGGGTCGAGGAACTCTCGCCGGCGACGTCGCGCCGCATCCCGAGCTTCGGGCCGTTCTCCTCGGCGTTGGAGCCAATACTGCTCATTCTGCCGAGGCTCGCTCCGCACGGACGCGCTCGCGACGTTCCGTCGGAGCCGGTGCTTGCTCATTCTGCCGTGCGCTGAGCGATGCACCGGGAGTACATGGTTTCCCAGATGGCCTGTGCCGTCGCCCGCGCCCCTGCGGAGGTTGGGTTCTTGCGGTCGGGGCGCACGTACTCGTCGTAGTGCCCCTCGAATACGGGGCGCAGGTCGATCCAATGGCAGGGCACTGGGCTTTCGGCGCACACGGCCTGCATCAACGGACGCAAGGCATCCATCTTCTCGCGGAGCGGCGGATCGTCGACCGGATCGGGATAGAACGCGTAGACGACGTGCTCGACGCCGTCTTCGGCCATGCGCGCGAACAGATCGCGACCCGCTTCCGCCGCATCGACGAGAAGCGGGCACTCGGAGGAGACGGGCTCGCACGACCCCAAGAGCACGTCCGCGCCGCCACCGTTCATGATCACGACCTTGACGTCACCCTCGGCGATTGCGGCGGAGTACTGCTCGGCAATCCCGTTGCCGGCCAATGCGAGGGCGTTGCCGAGCAGGCGGGAATTGTCGCGATAGCGCTCCCCCTCGCCGAGGGCGCCGGCTTCGCGCGCGAGCGCTTCGATGTATGCGGTGATCTCGTGCGAGACCGCGAAAAAGCTGTCGCCGAGAATGACCACCTCGTTGCCCGCGACCCGCTCGCCCATACAGCTCGGCAGCTGTTCACCCGGCTTCGGCGGAATCGGCTCCCTCGGGGGAAGGGACGCCGAAGCGCGGCAGGCGCCGCTCTCGCAGCGATGCGCGGGCGAGAGTACGGCGCAGTCCGCATCGTTGGCGCACGGCACGTCGCACACTCCGGGTTCCTGCTCCTCGCCGCACGCGCTCGTGGAGCCGATCGGAACGCACGCCGCATCGGGGAACGCGCCGCAGGCATCCTGCTCCGAGCAGGCGCGCGTGCACACTCCGCACAAGCACAGAAGGCCCGGGCCGCACTCGGCACCCTCCGGCCCGCACCAGCGTAAAAAGTGCGTTTCGCCACCCGTCGGCGGCGCCGCGCTCTCGCAGGCGAGTGCCAGCAGGATGGCCCCGAAGAACGAGCGCCCCGAACGGCGCTGCCGCCTCGAATCAGTCCACGCCTTCATTGTCCTCGACGATTACGGATTGTCCGACGTAGATGACGACGCGTTCGTGCGTCTCCGGCATCTCGGTGGTGGCGTTCACGCGCTGGACGCGTTCGCGCAAGTCGCTGAGCATTCCGCGCAGGCGGCCGAGCGTGCCGAGCACCTCGTCCTTGAGCGGATGTCCGTCCCAGACATCGATCGTGTACGTACTGCCGCCGACCGGGTTCGCGAGGGTAGCCGTGCGATCGTCCTCCCGCAGGCGGCACAGAATCGTGGTCACGAGCGCCTTGAAGTGATCGAGCACGGCCGCTTCCCACCCCACCGGAGCGCCGAGCGGAACGACCAGCGCCTGCGCGCGATAGTGCGGCACGCCGTCCACGTCGACTCGCTGAATGCGGCCCTCCGCGAGCAGCCGCTCGAGGGCCTGCTCCACCTCGCTCGCGTCGGCTTGCGCACGCCTCGCGAGATCTTTCGCGGTGACCAGCCCCTCGCGGTACATCAGGGCCATGAGGAGCTCGTCGGCGCCCTCGACGCCGCGATTCCGTTGCAGCGTGGCGAGCTCACCGTCGGTGGCCGCCCGGTAGGTGGTGTTCGCGCCGGTGCCGGACGAAAAGAGTAGCTGACTTTCGCACAGGTCGCGCAGCACGGCCCGCACCTGCGCCTCGTCGTCGTTCGGGAACCGCGCCAGGATCTCGAGCCGCGTGACGAGGCCCCGCTCGCGCACGTACTCGAGCACCACTTCCCAGAGCGAGCGCCCGCGCTCCGTGGAGCTCTCGCTCAGCCGCTGGATCTTGCGGCGATACGTGCGGAGCCCCAGCCCGAACATGTCGGCGCTCACTTTGCGGCTCACGCCCTGGCGCTCGAGCTCGCGGACCAGGTCCATGAACACCTGATCGGCGATGTGCGCGAGCGGAGCGCGGATGCCGCGCGCGGTGGCGAGCTGCGCGATGAGAACCGTGGTCTGCCGCACGATGGCGTGGATCAAAAGCTCGACGTTCATCGCGCGGCCGGAGGCACTTCCATCAACACTATACGGTTCCCGGGCCCTAGCCAGGGGAGGGCGAGAATGTCCTCCCTGCTCCGACACTGCGGGCGCGCGCACCACGAGGGGACCGTTTTGGCCTCTTCTCCCTCCCTGTGCGCACACGTTAAGGGCTTGAGCATGAGCCTGCGGAACGTGGGGCCCGTCGTCAGCTCCAAGAGAGACCCAAACCGAGACACGTCGATCCTGGGAGCTCCGATCCCGGGAGCGGAGGCTGGTTCTGGCGCAAACCGAGACATTTTG
>QGUH01000712.1 GCA_003242355.1 Pseudomonadota bacterium | reverse complement strand
CTCTCGGAGCGTCGGGTCGAGGCGCGCCCGCGGCGCGCCCTGCGCGTCGCGGGGGCGACGAGCCCGCCGCAGGATGGGACCCTGGCCGTCGCCCTGCTCGGGGAGCACGCTGCCGTCCCCGCCGGGACGACCGAGGCCCTGCTGGTGATGCTCGACCCCGACGCACCGGTGGTCGAGCCGGCGCGCGTCGGCTAGCTGCCTTCAGCAGCAGAACGCCGCGAGCTGCCGGGCGTCGAGCGTCACGGGAGCGCGCGAGAGCCGGGAACGATCGAAGACGGGGAGGACCTCCTCCGCGGTGACGCGCTCCGGAACGGTGAAGCCGGCGGTTCGCGCCGCCCACGCGACGATGGCGCGCGGGTCGGCGCCCCGCGCGCGGAGCTCGCGGAGCGACAGCGCATCCTCGCGTTTGGCGAGGCGGCGCCCCGACGCGTCGAGCACGAGTGGCACGTGCGCCCAGGTGGGATGGGGCAACCCGAGCGCTTCCTGGATCAGGAACTGGCGCGCAGTGCTCGGCAACAGGTCCGCTCCGCGCACGATGTCGGTGACGCCCTGGTCGGCGTCGTCGAGCACGACCGCGAGCTGATAAGCGGGGGCGCCATTGCGGCGGGCAATCAAGAAGTCGCCGACCTCCTGCGCCACGTCCACGCTTTGCGGACCGAAGACCGCGTCGTCGAACCGGACCCGTCCTTCGGGAACTCGGAGGCGAACGCCGGGGCTGCGTCCCGTCGCGCGCTCGGCCTCTTCGAGCGAGGCGAAGCGGTCGCGGCAGGTGCCGGGGTAGCGCACCTCGGTCACTCCGACTTGCGGGGCCGAGGCTGCGTTTCGGATGTCCGCCCGCGAGCAGGTGCAGGGATAGGCCAGGCCTGCGCGCAGCAGGCGGTCCACGACGTCGCCCATTCGCGAGACGCCCGTCGACTGGAGAATCGGCGGCCCGTCCCAGTCGAGCCCGAGCCAGGCGAGGTCTTCGCGGGCGGCATCGACGAACTCGGGGCTCGCGCGATCCCCGTCGAGGTCCTCGATGCGCAGCAACACGCGCCCGCCCTGCGACCGCGACCACCACCACGCGACCAAGAAGGTCCGCGCGTGTCCGAGGTGCAAGAGCCCCGTCGGGCTCGGCGCGAGTCGGCCCACCCCGGTGGGGCGCGCCGTACGCCCGGACGCTACCTCCGGAACCATGCGGTTCGCAGGGGTTTAGCGGACTGCAACGATGTAGGCCAGCCAGCCCGGCTGGTTTTCGGCGCGGCGCCGGACGCGGTAGAGCTCGTGCTTGTCGTCGGGGCTCGTGTCCCAGTACACGCGCACGTCGCCGAAGCCGGCTTCCTCGAGCAGCTCGCGGATCTCGGGCAGCGTCCAGAAGCGCCACTCGTAGGTGAACGCTCGCTCGAGCTTCGTGCCGTCCTTGAAGCGGAAGTGGATGTGGTTGACGGCTCGGTGCGTGATCGGATCGAACGAGTCCTGATCCCACACGTAGGTGAACCCGCCGCGCACCGCGCGCTCCTCCAACATCGGCTCCTGCGACTCCCACCCGCCGTACGCGTCGAGCACGAAGACGCCGTCACGGCCGAGAGCGCGGCGGGCGCGCTCGAAGTACCCGCGCATCTCGGCGCGCGTCTGGAAGATCCAGTAGCTGAAGTTGAGCGCCACGAGCACGTCCACGCCGCGCCCCGGCATGGGCTCGCGCACGTCGCGCCGGAAGAGCTGCACCCGCCTACCGGGCTCGCCGATGGGCGCCAGATTGTGCTCCGTTCCCCAGGCGAGCACGGATTTGTCGATGTCGATTCCGATCGCGGTTCGCTCCGGACTGCGCTTCACCCACGTCGCGGCTAGGAGCGCCGTGCCACAGAAGTCCTCGCACAGGCTGACCGGGGCGCGACCGCGTGCCGCTCGAAACACTCGGTCGATGAAGTCGATCTCGGCTTCGGGATCTTGAACCGAGCGCTCGTACAGAGCGTGCTTGTCGGCCGTCGCGGCGGTGAGGGCGGGGCGGCGCGTTCGTCGCTTCGGGCTCGTTTTGCGCGTTGCCATGTCTCTTCCGGCGCGCTCTTCTACGACCGGTGCGCCCGCTCTGTCACGCAGGAAAAGGGAAAACGCACTTTCGAGACGCCCGGATCGCGACCTTCGGGTCCCGAGTGCCTGCCGTCACGCAGAGGAAAACGGGGAAACGCTATTGCGGGAGTGCTTCGAGCAGCGCGCGTGCCTCCGCCTGGCGGTATCCCTGGGTCGCACCTTCGGTGATCGCGGTGAGCGCGGCGCGCGCCTCGGTGAGGCGACCGAGGCGAACCAGGCAGAGCGCCCGGTTGTAGCGCGCCTCCGGCGCGAGCCGTTCTCGGGGATTGGCAGCGAGATACCGATCCCAGGCGGCCAGCGCCCGCTCGAAGTCCTGTTCCACGAAGTGGGCGCGGTGCGCCTCGCGGTACAGCTCGTGACCGGGATCGGCCTGCTTGCGCGGCGGCGGAGCCACGTTGCGCGGAGACGGGGGCGCGATCACTTCGGCAGGGGGCTCCTCGATCGGCTCGATGGGCTCGAGCGGCGGCGGAGGCGTCACCTCGGTGATGGAAGGCGCGCTCTCGACGGGACGCGGGCGGGACTTGTGCCGGACGGGCGCCGCGCTGGCGCTGGGGGCGGGCGCGGGGGCGATCACGAGCTCGAGCGCGCGCTCTGCACGCGCCACGAGACGGCCCAGCGTGCCGTTGGCCATGCCCCAAGCGCTCGCTCCGACGAAGCAGGCCGCGAGCGGCACCAAGAGCGCGACGCGCGTGCGTCGACGGATCTTGGACTCGCGCACGCTGGCCATCACGCGGGCACGGGTGAATCGTGCCGCGACGTCGTCGTGGCCGGCTTCCTCGCGCAAGGCGCGCGCGAACTCGCGGAGGCGTTCGTCGTTCATGCGAATCCCTCCCGTTCGAGCTCGAGGCGCAGCTTGCGCTTGGCGTGAAACAAACGTGTCCGGACCGTTGCCTCGGGGACGGCGACGATCTCGGCGGCTTCCCGAGAAGAGCGCTCTTCGACTTCGCAGAGCACGAACGCGACGCGCTGGTCGAGCGGCAGGCGATCGAGCGCACGCGTGAGCGCCTGGGCGAGCTCGCGGCGACGCGCGACGTGTTCGGGATCGCTGCCGCAGCCGACGGGCTGCTGCTCGAGCCGCGACAGCGCGGCGCGCCGCCGCGTGGCCGAGCGGAGGTGGTGGCGTGCGTGGTGCACGGC
>QGUH01000711.1 GCA_003242355.1 Pseudomonadota bacterium | reverse complement strand
CTTGCATGGAACGCCGGCACCGCGCCCCCTCCGGTTCCGCTCCACCCCGAGCGCCTCGTCGAGCGTGGATTCAACCAAGCAGCGCTCATCGGTCGTGAGCTCGCGCGCGCCACGAGCCTTCCTCTTCGCGCACGCGCGCTCGTTCGCGCGAAGCGGACCGATCGCCAGGCGGCGCTGAAACGCGCGCTCCGCTTCGAAAACGTGATGGGCGCCTTCGCGCTGCGAAGCGCGGGACTCGAGAGCGTGATTCTGGTAGACGATGTAGTCACGACGGGGGCAACGGCGCGCGCCTGTGTTGCCGCGCTTCGCGCGGGAAACGTCGCCGTTGCGGCGATCGCTGCGCTCGCCGTTCGCCCGGCCGGTCGCGCGCCTGAATTTCAGGCTGACGCCGAAAAGTCCGAAATCTAGGGTGAGCGTCTCCCGCGGATCGCCTGCGGAATTTCCAGCGAATCGTTTGTGTCCCTCGGCCGCCGAAGCGCATAATTCGTCAAAGGCCTGAGGAGTCCCGTTGAGCGACGAATCCGAGGACGTGTCCTGGCAGTGGCTCGGGCCCGATGGAAGCCGGTCCCGCGGGACGCTCGCCGAGCTGCGCGAACGCCTTTCCAGCCGTGCGCTGTCCACGTCGACGCGCGTATGGCGTCCCACGTGGCTCGAATGGCTTCCCGCGTGTCGCGTCGCGGAGCTTGCGAGCGCGCTTCCACTCGCGGCGCGTCTGCCGCCGAGAGAGCCACGACGGGATCCCAATGCAACCGAACCGCCCGATCCGGGGGCGCGTCCATCGACCCGTCCGTCGTTGTCCGCCGGGAGCGATCCCGGGAGACCGTCGAGCGCTGCACGTCCTTCGAGCCTCCCGCGCCTGTCGTCCGCGCCTGCCAAAGGCGCACCGAGCACGGCGCCGTCGCATCCCCGACTTTCGGTAAGCCCGAGCACCGCGCGGAGCCCCACGCCGACACCGCCGCGCCCTGGGCTCGCTCCCCCACCCGTTCCTTCCCGGCCGCCGAGCGGTGATGGGAAAACGGGCGGCTCCCTGCGCCCGGTTCCGCCGCCTCCGCCGCGTCCGTCGAGCACGTCGCTCACGCCGCCCGCAGCAAGTCCTTCTCCGGAAGCCGGAACCGCCGCGTCGCCCGCGCCGGATGCGAGCGCTCACGACGCGCCGATCGGGCGCCAGACCTCCGCTCCGCCGAGGCCGCCAAGCCCACCGCGGAGCTCTCCGTCCGCCTCGGCCCACCCTCCGGCACGCGAAGACGACGCTCACGGCACGCCCCTTTCTCGGCCAACTCCTCCTCCGCCGAGGCGAAGCTCTCCGTCCGCTTCCGTAGAGCCTCCTGCGCGCGAAGACAGCATTCAAGACGCGCCCCCCTCTCGTCGAACTCCTGCTCCCCCGAGGCCGCCAACCCGCCGAAGCTCCCCGACCGCCTCGGCGCAGCCTCCCGCGCGCGAAGAGGTCGAAGAGGTCGAAGCCGACACGATCGGTGCCGTGCTCACCGATGCACCCCGCGCCGAAGCACCGCCACCTTCGCCACCGTCGTCGGAATCGACGCAAGCGGACTCCACCCCGCAGCAGTTCGAGCCGAGCGCTGCACCCTCGCTCGATCTCGATCCGAGCGCCTTCGCCGCACGCCAAACCGTGGCGCGCCTCAAGCTGGCGCTCGGAGTCGTGAGCGCGCTGTCGGCGCTCTTGGTCGTCGCGCTCCTGGTCTCGCTCGCCACGCGCCCGAGCGCGGACCCGGCCCCCCCCACCGCGAGCGCAGCGCCGAGCGCGCCCGCCGCGCCCGCCGCTCCCCTCCCGCAAGAGTCCGTCGCAGCGCCCAAGGGCTGCCTGCTCGCGGCGCCTGCGGCGAAGCTCGCGCCGACCATCGAACGGAGCATCGCACCGCATCTCACGAGCGTCGGGGATCGCGTGGCGATTGGTTTCGCCTCCACCCGCACGCGCGGAGCGGGCATCCTCGTCGATCCGCGAACGCTCGACAAACAAGCCGTCTTCGAAGAGCGCGGCGGGCGCGTGCGCGACGTGGTGCTCGCGAGCGACGACCCGCCCGCGTTCATCGTCAATCGAGACAAGGGCCCGCTCGACGCCGCTCGTTCTCTCGTCGGCGCACCCAACACGCTCCTCGGGTTCTCGCGCTCGGGTATCTCGCGCAGCGTGAACGGCGACCTGGAGCTGCTCTGGAAGCTCGAACGCGACAAAGTGACCGAGCCGCGCTCGGCGTCGGCGGGCGGCACGGGATACGTCGTCGCGTTCCGCAAAGGCGGGCTCGGTGGAGAGATCTTGCTCGGCTGGCTCGGCCCCGACGGCACGCCGAAGGGAGAGTTGGAAGCGCTGCCCGCGGGAGTTCGGTACGTTGGCACGCCAGCGCCCGCCGCGAGCCCCTCCGGAGTGGCCGTGGCCTTCGCCGGTCGCAACGACGAGGACGAAGACTGGGGCATTCGCGTCGCGTTGGGCTCGCTCGGCGAAGTTCCGAAGCAAGTGAAGGACTTTCGCGTGCCGCCCGGCGGTCCCGGCCGCGGCGCGATTGCTCCCGCGCTCGCGGCCCTCGGCGACGGGTGGTTGCTCCAGTGGACGGAAGGCGGACCCGGCAATTATCAGGTTCGCGTGCAGCTGCTCAGCGCCGATTTCGAGCCGATCGGTGACCCGGTGCTGACCTCGCCGAAGGGTGCGAGCGCCGGACAGGGAGCGCTCTGGGTTTCCGGCACGCGCGCGCTCTCCGTCTACGTGCTCACCGTGGCTGGCTTCGACGAGCTGTGGGGAGCGGCGGTCGAATGCCCGTGAACCGACGCCGCTTCATCGGGTCGTGCCTCGTGCTCGCGCTTTCGACGACGGGCTGCGGCCTCATTCCGAGCGGCGAGCCCTCTTCGGTCGCGCAAGGGAAGCACTACGCTTGCGGCAACCCCCAGTTCGACGACTTCTTTCTGGCCCTGTACCGGATGCAGGTCGAGATGGCGCGCGCGCCGGACGATCTCGCCGAAGCGCGCGCCGAGGTCGCCGACGTCGTGAACGCCGCATCCGAGACGTCGAGCAAGCAGCTCGCCGAGAAAGTCCACGGTGAGCTCCAGAAGCTCGTGCCACGCGGCATCCGCGTCAAAATCGAGGTGCAGACGCCCGAGCCCACGCAACGGAACGAATCGGCCGAGTCCGAAGCGCCCGAGCCGAGCGCTCTCGTGCGCCATTCGGGTCGTCCGAACGAGACCGATCGCCCCCTCCACCC
>QGUH01000710.1 GCA_003242355.1 Pseudomonadota bacterium | reverse complement strand
CTCGAGCTCCGTTCCGTTCGGGGGCCGAAGGTCGACAAGCACTCGACGGGAGGAGTCGGCGACAAGATCAGCCTGTGTCTCGCGCCGCTCGTCGCGGCGGCCGGGGTGTTCGTGCCGATGGTCGCGGGCCGCGGGCTCGGGCACACGGGCGGCACGCTGGACAAGCTCGAGGCGATTCCCGGATATCGAACCACGCTTCCCCCGGCGCGCTTCGAGCACGTCGTGCGACGAGTCGGCGCTTCGATCGTCGGGCAGAGCGAGAAGGTCGCGCCCGCCGATCGCCGCATCTACGCGCTCCGCGACGTGACCGGAACCGTCGAGTCGATCCCGCTCATCGTCGCGAGCATCCTTTCGAAGAAACTCGCGGCCGGGCTCGACGGCCTCGTGCTCGACGTGAAGGCCGGGCGGGGCGCGTTCATGAAGGATCTGGCGAGCGCCCGCAAGCTCGCGGAAGCGCTCGTGCGCGTGGGCCAAGGCGCCGGCAAGCGCGTCGTCGCATTGGTCACCGACATGGCGAGCCCACTGGGGCTCACCATCGGCAATGCGCTCGAGACGCGCGAGGCGATCGCCGTGCTCCACGATGGCGGCCCGGAGGACGTCCGCGAGCTCACGCTCGAGCTCGGCGCCGAAATGGTGGTCCTGGCCGGCATTGCTCGGAACGCGCGCACGGCGCGAGCGCGGCTCGAGCGCGCGCTCGCCGATGGCAGCGCGTTCGAGCGCTTCCTGCGTATGGTCCACGCGCACGGCGGCAATCCGAAAGTGGTCGAGCATCCCGAGCGGCTCCCCGTTGCGAAAGCGAAACTCGCCGTCACGGCACCCCGAGCGGGCGTGGTCACCGGCATCGATGCGCTCGAGCTCGGCTGGGTTTCGGTGGCGCTCGGCGCCGGCCGCACGCGCGCCGACCAGGCCGTCGATCCCGCAGCCGGGATCGAGATCGCGGCGCCCCTCGGCGCCCGCGTCGACGAAGGCGCGCCTCTGTGCTTCCTGCACGCGCGCTCGCCGGCCGTCGCTCGAGCCCAGGTCGAACGCGCCCGCGCCGCCTTCACGATCGGAAAAACGGCTCCGCGCTCGAAACCGCGCGTGCTCGCCCGAGTCCGCTGAGGCGCGCTCAGTACGCGCCTTCGAGCGCGAGCGCGAGGATGTGACCGCGCACGGTGCGCCCGAGATCGAAATAGCGGAGGTGCGAGTAATGGTAGCTCGCGCTCACCGAGAGTGAGCCGAAGTCGCCGGGGGTTCCTACGAGCGGCAGGGACACTTCCGCGCTCGGGCGGCTCTCCTGGATTCTGCCGAGCCGAGCATCTCCCGTGCGGTACTCCGGGAGGCTCTCGTAACGGAGCTCGTAGAACTCGGCCGCGGTTTGCAGATAGTGCCGGTACTGGAGCGCCACGAGCGGGCCATTTTCGAACTCTTTGACGACGGCGAGCTCGGGTATGAACGCGAGCACGTCCCACGAGTCGGCGTACCCTCCCGCGCGCAGGTGCACGGCGGTGTCCCAACCGGCATACGCCGACAGCGTCGCGAAGCCGGTGACGCGCAGCCGGGACGACGGCAAGCGCTCGGGAAAGAGCGACGTCAGGATCAGCGCGCGCCGATACGGATTCGAGAGCCTGCCGAACTGGTAGCTCGCGGCGCCGCCTCCGGAGAGCACGAGTCGTTTCGAGAGCAGCTGGCTCACCGAAAAACCGCCGTTGACGCGGCTCTGCGTCGCCGGCCAGCGGTTGGCTTCGCCCGGCGGCGGGGTTTCCGGATCGCTCCGATCGCGGCCGCCGCCGGCGAACACCGAAAGCGTGGTGTTGCGCTCGTTGAGCTCCACGGTCGCGCGCACGCGCCCCGAGAGCGCCTGATAGTCGTGCTCGCTGCTGGCCCGAAACGACGGCTCGATCGTGAGGGGTGCGTCGAAGAGCGTGCCCTCGACCTTCGCCCCGAGGGTCCCCTCGACGCGAGTCTTCTCGAGGCTGGTGCCGCCCAAGACGACCACCGACGCGCTCGTCACGGCGTCGACGTCGTCGTGCACGTGGCCCGTGGACTGATTGCCCGTATGCTCGTGAATCTCGACGTCGCGCTCGACCACGACCCGATCGAGTACGCCGCGAGCCACGACGGATACGTTGCGCGACACCGGTTGCTCGGCAGCCAGGGCCCCCGTGAGCACCGTCAGCCCCTGATCGTCCTGGTAATGGTAAACGCGCGCCTGCGCGCTGCCCGGCCGCTCTCGCCACGGAGGGACGGCGTCGCGCGGCGCGCAGCCGGCGAGCGCCAAGCCCCACGCCAGGAGTCGCGCTGCCGATCGGGCCCGCCTCAATGGACCGGCCCAGTGACGTGGCTGGGCCCCTCGACGGTGCCGAACGTGGCCACGACCTTGGGGTTCGGCCCGACCTCGAACGTGCGCACGACCGATCGGGACAGGGCGTCGATCTGCGACACGGTCGCGTCCACCGTGTTCACGACGAACAGCCAGCGCTCGTCACCGCTGAGCGCGCTCGCCGAGTGGCCCGTATGCACGCCCACCTGGATCGACTCGAGCTGGACGGGCGCGTCCGGATCCGAAGTGTCGAGCACCAGCACGCGATCGACACGCGCATCGCTGCGATTGAAGCCACCCGACGTGGGGACGTAGAGCAGCGTGCCGTGGTGGGCGAAGTGGGAGTGCCCGGGGTTCGCGGTCTCGGCGTCGGTGCCGGCGAGCTCTTCGGTGCAGTCGGGCCCATCGTAGAAGAGCGGGACCTCGGCCACGACCGCGTCCTCGGTCGCGTCCACGACGACGAGCTGCCCGATCTGGCACGGCTCGCCGCCTTCGCCCTCGCGCGGCGTTTCTTGTTGCATGTAGACGTAGCGTCCGCCCGGATGCGCGAACATGAAGCCACCGCCGGACCCGCTCGTCGCAATGCGCGTGAAGGTCGGCTCGGGCGCGTCGAGGTCGACGGCAACCACGTCGCCCGAGCTCGTCACGCTGCAATACGCCTTGCCGCTCACGCGCGCCGTAGCGCAACCGTGCGGCGCCGGGGGGCGCCCGCGCTGATAGCTCGGATCGCAGAAGAACGGATCGAACTCCCCTTCCCCGGGATCGGGCGCATCGAAGCCAGCGTCCTCACCGGTGAACGTGGCGAGGAGCTCGATGTTTTCGACGTCGGAGTAGTCGTACACGGAGAGCGCGTCGTCGCAGGGGGCGATGTTGCTGATAAAAACGGTCGCGGGGGGGGGGGAAAA
>QGUH01000709.1 GCA_003242355.1 Pseudomonadota bacterium | reverse complement strand
CTAAGTCGGTGCCGGGGGGCTCGAAATTGTTATAAAAGACAGGGCCTAAAACCCGGCGTGCTCGAGGGGCGTGTGGCCGCCCTTCCCGAGTCCGGAGTGACCGGGCTTGGCAGCGGGCTCGCGCGTCGGAGACAGCACGACCGCGCGCACGCGCCCCGTCGCGCCCGTGGCGGACAGCAGTTGCAAGATCGGCAACAGAAACGCCGCCGTCTTGCCGGTGCCGGTTTGCGCGCAGCCGAGCAGATCCCTGCCGGCCAAGATCTTCGGCACCGATTGCACCTGAATGGGCGTCGGCGCCTGGTAGCCGGCCTCGGCCGCGGCGCGCGCCAGATCGCTCGTCAGGCCGAGCGCCGAAAAGGCCGCGAGCGCTTCCGGTGTTGCCGCGCGAACGGGACGCGGCAGAGCGTCGCTTTTGCCGTCGGGTTGCCGCCGCCCGTCGCGTGGGACCCGTCCGTCTTCACCTCGTTCGGTTCGGGGAGGGCTCGCCCTCGGGCGTTGCCACGGCTCGGCTCTGCGCTCGCTCGGGCGATGACGGAACGGGCGAGCAGAATCCTCGTCGGGCGCCGAATCTCGAAAACGAGGGTGTCGATGCCGCGACGGCTGCGTTCGGACGGAGCTCGGGTCGGGAGAGGAATTGGGGAAAGAACGGCGTTGCTGCGACGGCTGCGGCCGTCGTCGAGAGGAGAAAGTCACTGGGGTTCGAGCTCGATCGGGGCGGCAAACGAGGGGCCCCCAAAACGCGTGCCGCCTTGCGACGCTTCCGAGGACGCGCGGCGAAGAGCGCCGCGCTCACGAGGGCCACGACCGCCCGACGGACTCCGAACCCAGAAGCCTCGGCTCGGGACGGCGGCGGGCTCGAAGCGAGCTCGTGCCGGACACCCTAGCGCGGGCAGCGCCCTCGAGCAAACCGCGCCCGAGGGCCTGCGCGGCGCTCACCGAATCCTGCTGCGCAACATCCGGTTGGCGATGCGGCGAATCGTGGGGACGAGCTGGGTGGACGCGTCCGCCTTCGACACGACGGCGTCCGCTCGGACGCGCCGGGCCGTATCGGCGAGCTCGGTGGGGTCACACGACGAGATGAGCACGATGGCGATGCGTTCCAGCCGCGGCGTATTGCGCAGCATCTTCGCGAACTTGTCGCCGTTCAGCTGCGGCATGTACATGTCGAGCACGACGATCTCGATCTGCTCGTTCATGATCGTGCGCGACGCGCCGATCGGCGAGGGCAGCTCGAAGACCTCGTACCCCGCCTCGCGCAAGGTCGTGGCGAAGATCTCTCGGGTGAGATCGTCGTCGTCGATCAGCAGGATGCGGGGTTCCATGAAGCACTCGCGCGATGCTCGGACGATCGAGCGAAGACGATCCGCCGGAGGCGGAGAGCCGGGTGGGGGTCAGTACTGAATCGCGTAATTGGGATCTCCAGGAGCCTTTCCGTCGATACGCACGATCTTGAGCTCGGGACGCACTTCTTCGTGCCGCACGTAACTGATTGCCCCGTCCAGGTGGCTCACCACGCGCTGCAGCACGTCGGTGGGCTGTACGGCTTTCGGCGGCCCCGACTGCCCGCGAATCTTGCGATCGATCCAGTAACGAGCCACGGCTTCCGCGGACATTCCGAGCACGGCGCGATCGAAGCCGATTCGATCCTGCGAAAGCGCCGCGTGGTTCAGGGGGATGAGCCGCTTTCCACCGGGAGCGTTCACGTTTTCACCGAGGTACAAGCGCTTGAGCGTGGCGAACGAAAGATCGCTGACCGGACTGTCCTTCGCCACGACGACGGCCAGGTGAACTTTCTTCGAGTCCGCTCGGACGATCTTGCTCGGGGGGGCTGCCAGCGCGAGGAGCGCGCCGGCGAAGATCACGAGAAAGGGACGTCGGCTCAGCATGGCTCAGAAGCTCCACGCAGCTTGAAGGTCCAGCGCATTATACCCGTCCGGGCTCGTGGAGCCGGGCGCGGGAGTGGGGAACCACGAGTGTGTGATCTGCGCTTTGAGTACGACACGGGCGGTGGGGCGAGCATTCAAGCCTCCCCACAGCGCCGCCGCATCGGGCAAAAACGCGTGTTTCCCGATGTAGTAGTACTCACCCCCGAAGAACGGCATGATGCCGAGGAATGGGGTCCGATATCCCGTCAGGCCGTAGACGCCATAGCGACGGTTGTCCGGAATCCACCCGGGAGGGCCGGGCGTGAAGCCGGGGTCGGCCGCTCGCGCCCGGTCGTCGTACGCCGTGTCTTGCACGATACCTTCGGCCTGGAACAGAAAACCGTCCTTCTCCAGCTTGAGATCCGCCGCGAGGCTCAGCTCGTCGAACTGGAGCGTGATCGGGTCGCGATTCTCGAGTGTCCCATCGGGCAGGACCACGAACTCGGCGGTCCGGTCGGTGTACTTGCCGCGATACCCGGAGACGCCGAACGTGATCGTGCCGAGCGGCGAGTCGTTCTTGAGGAAGAGCCGACCACCGATGGCCTTGTTGTGATCGAGGTCTTGATAGGCGTCGATCGGGCCTCGGCCGTTGGAGAGCGTGAGGTGGTACCCGAACTGGGTCGGGCCGGCGTAGAAGCTGCCGTAGAGCTCGAGACCCGTCTGGCGCTCGGGGAAGAGGGCTTCTCCGATGATGTAGGGACGGGCGACGCCGATGATGACGGGAGAGCCGTGATCGACGTTCCAGATGCCGTACGGCGTGAGCCACTGGCCGGCGCGCACCGTGAGCGCGGGGTGGAACGTGCGTTCGATCCAGGCGCGCTCGATCTCGACGCCACCCCACCGCAAGGGACGCGCCAAGTCGTTGTAATCGGGAACTTGGGTGTCGGTGCGCACTTGCTCCGTGGCGAGCGTGGGCACGGAGCCGTGCGGCAAGTAGAGGAAGCGCACCTCGATGAGCGAGCGCCACTGGTCACCCAGGTCCGCCCCGAAATACACGTTCAGGTTACCGACCGCGAAGCTCGAGTACTTCTGACCGAACAAGAAGTCGCTGAGCGGCTGCCGATACGTGAAATCCGCGAAGCCGTAGATGTTGATTTTCGGCTCTTCTCCGACGACGGCCGCTGCCTGTTCCGCGGCCATCGCGGCGGCCAGCGCTTCCGCCGAAGCGTCGGCGTCCACGTCGTCGGCGGTCGCTTCCGCGCTCGCGGCCGGCGGGGTTGCGGCAGAGGGGGTGCTCGGGGCCGGAGCCGCCGTGGGCGGCGGCATTTCGGATTCCGGGACGAGGC
>QGUH01000708.1 GCA_003242355.1 Pseudomonadota bacterium | reverse complement strand
TGAAAGTTCGTGAGCAGCGCGTCCACGACGCGGAAGCGATAGCCGGGCTGTATCAAGAGGCGAGTCTCTCCAGAAATGGCGCGCACGTGCCCGGGCGCGTCGGGAAGCGCCGCACTCTCGAGCGCCCGCACGACGGTCGTGCCGATCGCCACGACCGGAGCACGGCGCGCGCGTGCCCGCTCGATTGCCTGCGCGAGCGCTTCGGGCACCTCGAAGTGCTCGGCATGCATGGGATGGTCGTCGAGATCGGCGACGCTCACCGGGCGAAAGGTGCCGATGCCGACCCGGAGCTCCAGGCGCCCGATTTCGACATCCCGAAGCGCGAGTCGTTCGAGCAAGGCGTGGCTCAAGTGTAGCCCCGCGGTGGGCGCCGCGACCGAGCCCGTTCGTTCCGCGAAAACGGTTTGATAGCGCTCGGCGTCTTCGGGCTCGTCGCTGCGACCGAGGTAAGGCGGAAGCGGGACGTGCCCGTGCTCCTCGAGCACGGCCTCCACGCTCGACGGCCCACTCACCGCGAGCTCCAGCACGCCGTCCGGCGTACGCGCCAGCACCTCGATGACGAGCGTGGCCGCGTCGATCTGCGTGCCGGGCACGAGCGGGCGGTTGGCGCGGCCGAGCGCACGCCAGCGCTCGGAGCCGTTCGCACCGTTCGCTCGCGCCGTGTCGGGCGACGGCTCGAGGAACAGGAGCTCGACGCGCCCGCCTCCGGGGCGTCGCTCTCCGAAAAGGCGTGCCCGCCGAACCCGCGTCGCGTTCACCACGACCAGCGCTCCCTCGGGCACGAGATCCGGAAAGTCCGTGATGCGCCGATGCTCGATCCGCCCCCCGTCGAGCACGAGCAATCGCCCGCCATCCCGCGCTTCCGGAGGCCGCACCGCGATGGACTCCGGCGGCAGCGGATAGTCGAACAGCTCGGTTCTCATTCCACCGAAACCAAGGCGCGGGACATCAGGTGATCCCGAGGCGCGTCATCTTGCGCCACAGCGTCGTCGGGCTGATGTCGAGCTCCTCGGCGGCGCGCTCCCGACTGCCATTGTGCGCTCGGAGCGCGGCTTCCACCGCGGCGCGCTCTGCCTCGTCCACGATGTTGGCGAGCGTGCGTCCGGGCCGCGGCGGCCTCGGCAGAATGTCGTCGGCCTGGATGATGCCGTTCGTGCTCAGTGCGACGGATTGCTCCACCATGTTCTCGAGCTCGCGCACGTTGCCGGGAAACTCGTAGGCGAGCAACCGTTCCATCACGCCCTCGCCGAGCCGTGCCCGGGTGTTCATCTTCCGGTTGTACTTGGCGAGGAAGTGCTCGACGAGCAGCGGAATGTCTTCTTTGCGCTCTCGCAACGGCGGGATACGGAAGCGCGCGACGTTGAGGCGATAATAGAGGTCCTTCCGGAAGCGCCGCTCCTCCACCGCATGCGCCAGATCGACGTTCGTCGCCGCGATGATGCGGATGTCGACCTTGACCGAGCGGTTCTCACCGATGTGGCGGATCTCTCCTTCCTGAATCGCTCGCAACAGCTTCGCCTGGAACGCCGGGGTCGTTTCTGCGATTTCGTCCAGGAAGAACGTTCCGCCGTCGGCCTCTTCGAACAGACCCTTGCGCGCCGTCACGGCGCCGGTGAAGGCGCCGCGCGCGTGTCCGAAGAGCTCGCTCTCGAGCAAGGTCTCGCTGATCGCCGCGCAGTTGACGGTGACGAACGGGCGGTGCGCGCGTCGGCTGTTGGCGTGGACCGCACGCGCGACCAGCTCCTTGCCCGTGCCGCTCTCGCCCGTAATGAGCACCGTCGCGTCCGTCGGCGCGATTTTGATCACGCGCGTGAGAATGTCGCGAATGGCCTGCGAGCGGCCGACGACGTTCTCGAGGTGGTAGCGCTCCTTGAACTCCTGGGCGAAAAGCTGCACCTGACCGTTCAAGCGGCGGCTCTCGAGCGCCCGCGAAACCTTGAGCGCGAGCTCCTGCTCGGTGAACGGCTTTTGGATGTAGTCGAAGGCCCCCATGCGCATGGCTTCCACCGCGCTCTCGATGGTGCCGTACGCGGTCATCACGATGACCTCCGTCATGGGCTGCGCTTCTTTGATGGCGCGCAGCACCTCGATCCCGTCGCATTCGCCCATCCGGAGATCGGTGATGACGATGTCGTACGCGCCGGTGGCGCCGCTCTCGCGTCCTTCCTTGCCGTTCGCGGCCTCGTCGACCTCGTGGCCCGCGCCGCGGAGCATGAGCGCGAGCGTGGTCCGCATGTTGCGCTGATCGTCGATGACGAGGATCCTACCCATGGTGCAACGCCCCGGTCGCATCCGGGAGAGACGTCGATAGTAATACCGCCCGCTCCGAATGCAGCGCCACCCGCCCGCAAAAGCAGCCGGAACCTGGCGGTCCGAACCTTCGTTCGGGGTAGTCGGCGGGCAGCGGCGCCGGCTGACCGCGGAACGACTCCATCCTCCTACCGCCGAAACAGGAGGAAGACGAGCAGCGCGATCGTGAGCCCCGCGATTCCAATCGCGTAACCGATCGCGGGGTGCGGCCCCCGCCCCCGGCCGAAGCCCACCTCCGCAGGGCGCGGGAGCAACTCGGCCGGCGTGACGCGCGGCGCGACGACGGCTGCGGGGAGAATGGGACCGGAGGGTCGCGACGCTGGCGGACGGCCGAGGACGAGGCCACTCGATTGCCGTTCGAGCCCCGTGGGTGTGAATGCCGGATCGGCCGAAAGCAGCTCGGTGTCGGCGGTGGCGACGCCGAGCGCCTGGAGCGCGACGCGCACCGCACGACGCCGCTGCTCGATGCGCTCGCCGACGACGCGTTTGAGCAAGCCGGCGATTCCGCTCGCCGGCACGACGATGCGGTGCTGCTTGAGATAGCCGCGGAGATCCGCCTCCATTTCGGCGGCCGTCGCGTAGCGACGATTCACGTCGCGCTCGAGCGCGCGCATCACGATCTGCTCGAGCTCGGGCGGATACTTCGGATCGATCGTGCTCGGTCTCGGGATTTGCGCGCCGAGGACGAGCTCGAGCGTCTTCAGATCGTTCTCTCCACGAAACAGACGCCGCCCCGTCGTCACCTCGAACAGCACGATGCCGAGCGAGAAGATGTCGCTGCGACGATCCACGGGTCTGCCGCGCGCTTGCTCGGGGGACATGTAGCCGAACTTTCCCTTGAGCTGCCCGGGGGGGGTCGCCCCGGGGCGTCGACCGACCGCTTTCGCGAGCCGCAAATCAA
>QGUH01000707.1 GCA_003242355.1 Pseudomonadota bacterium | reverse complement strand
TGCGCGCTCGCTACTTCGGACTCGGTCGGCAGCGCCTCGATGGCGACGGGCTCGGGCGTGGGCTCGGACTCCGTTGCCGGGGGCGGCGGCGGAACGTGGAGAGCGGCTGCCGGAGACGCCGGCTCGACGGGCGGCTCGGGGGCTGCGGAGATCGTCGAGCGCTCGGCACCCGAGAATCCAAGAGCGACGACTCCGCCCACGACACCCACTGCAGCCAGGGCGGCGACTGCGATGAGACGCGCACGGCGCCTGCGCCGGTGCGGGAGCGCCGCCCGAATGGCTTCTTCCAGCGCTCGCGAGCCTGGGACGGTTGCCGCATGGCGGCGGGCGTTGAGACGAGCGCGCCGTGCAGCCTCTTCCTCGGCGGCGGCCGCTTCGCCGGCGCGGAGCATGGCTTCGTCGACCACGACGGCGGGCGTATCGGGCGCCTCCTTCGGAACGTAGGCCTTGGCCACTCCAGTGGGCTTCACGACCTTGGGCGAGGAGCTCGGTTCGGAGCGTGGGCTCGATGCCCGCGCCGCTGGTGGATTCGCGGCGCGAGGATCGGAAGGGGGCGCCGGCGGCGCCTCCGACAGTGCTTGTCGTGCTGGCCGCTGATGCACCGGAGGTTGCGTGGTGCGCTCGCTGCGTGCCGCGGTCGGCGACGATCGCCTCTCCGCCCCGGCGCCGACCGGCCCTGCGGGCCCGGGGGCTGGCGTGAGCCCTGCCGGTGGAGGAAGCCCGATGAGCGTTTTCTTCGGGTTCACCTGAACCCCGTTCGGCACGCCGAACGGGTTGGCTGCCTCACGGGGGCGCTGCGCAGGGGAGCTCGGCTTCTCGGTGCTCGGGTGCGCCGAGCCATTGACCGAAGCCGCCGACCCCGCTGCCGCTTCCACGGGGGGCGGGGCTTCCCAGCTCGGTCGGAATAGCGCCGCGAGCCGCTCGGCCTCTTCGGGGTCGAGCGAGCCGTCGCCCGACGCCGCGTCGTTCGGGCTTTTTGCCATCCGGTTGGGAACCAGGCTAGCACCTGGAACAGCGGAAGCGCAATTCACCCCCCTTCCTTCCGGGCCTCGAGTTTGTCCGCGAACCGCCCGTTTCCATCACCAACTCTCGGGTGCAGAGACCCTACGCTTCATCGTTAATCGTCTTTCTGCTCTTGGGTGCATGTCGTGATTCCTCACGAAATGCGCTCCCGGAGCCCATCCTGGGCGCAGAAGCTCCGGCAGCAGCCGCTCGCGCACGCCATCCGGGCGGCCGGCGAGGCGAAAGCCCGCACCTGAGCAGGGCAGCGGGATGGGAGGACCCTGGGCTCGGCCTCGAGGGGGCGTCCGGCGCGTCCTCGCCGATACGCGACCCGGCTGTGGGCGCGCTGGCCCGCACCCATGCCGAATCGGGGCTCGCGCGCGTCACCGACGTGGAGCGATACGGAGCCGATGACTCCGCGCGGGTCGTCGTGCACGTGTCCCGCAAGGTTCCGTTTCGAGTGGGGGCGTTCGAGCCCGATGGGCCGTTGCCTCGCGTGTTCGTCGACTTGCTGGACGCGACCGTCGATGGGCCGATCGAGGGCCACCTGTCCGGCCTCGTGCGTCGAGTGCGGTTGAACCCGGCGGGTGAGGACGGGGCGCGTGTCGTCCTCGAGCTCGTGCGACCCGCCGAGCCGCGTGTGTTCTATTTGCTCGAGCCGTTTCGGTTGGTCATCGACGTTTCGGGGCGGCGCGACGACGCGTCCGTTCCCGGTCGTCGCAGGGTCGAACGGGTCGTGCTCGACCCGGGCCACGGGGGCCACGATCCCGGCGCCATCGGCCCGAGCGGGCTGCGTGAGAAAGACGTCACGCTCGACATCGCTCACCGCGCTGCTCCGATTCTCGCGCAAGAGCTCGGTGTCACCACGCTGCTCACGCGAGACGTCGATGCGTTCGTTCCCCTTCACGAACGCATCGCCCGCGCCAACGGGTTCAACGCGGACCTGTTCATCTCGATTCACTGCAACGCGAGTGAAGCGCGAGGCGGCGAGGGCGTGATGACCTTCGTGTTCGACACGGCGCGCGAAGAGGTTGCGGAACGCATCGCCGAGCGGGAAAACGGCGCGTCACGAGCGGCCGCGGCCGAGTTGCTCGACGTTCTGGGGCGCGTTTCGGGGTCCCGGAACCAGGCGGCGTCCTTGCACTTCGCCGGCCTGCTGCAACGCGCCGCGATGAGCTCCCTCGGAAACGGCTACCCGGACATTCCGAACGGTGGCGTAAAACAAGCCGGGTTCTACGTGCTCGCTGGGGCGAGCATGCCGGCGGTGCTCTTCGAGACCTCCTTCATCTCGAGCGAGCGTGGGGAGGCACGGTTTGGCACGGAAGACTTCCGGCAAAAGCTCGCCGACGCGATCGTGAACGCCGTTCGAGCTTACCGGGCAGGGATTTGACCTCTGGGCCGGGCTGCTGCAGCGCGCTGCGGCCATTGACGGGCTGAGGGCCCGTTCCTATCTTGGGGGACCGATCGATTTTCGGGGTGACCCCCCCGGCGCACCCGAGCCCCGACAATGACCAAAGTCCAGCTCAAGAAGTTCAAGGAGATGCTCGAGGCGAAGCGCGACGAGATCATCAAGCGCGCGCAACAAACGCTCGACGAGGACATGGCTCTCGATGCCAACGATCTTCCGGACGAGATGGATCTCGCCTCTAGCGAGTACCTCCAGTCGTTCACGTTCCGGTTGCGCGGGCGCGAGAAGGTGTTTCTCGACAAGATCCAGAAGGCCCTCGAGAAGATCGAGAACGGCACGTTCGGGGTCTGTGACGAGTGCGGCGAGAAGATCTCCGTGAAGCGGCTCGAGGCCCGGCCGGAGACGACGCTCTGCATCCGCTGCAAGGAAGACCAGGAGCGCGTCGAGAAAGACTTCACCTGAGCCCGAGCTCGGCGCTCTGTCTTCCTATTCGCAGGGGCGGCTCGTGCCGCCCCTGCTCGTTTCCGGGAAGGCCCGCGCGGGCATTGGGGGGCCGGCGCTGTTCCCTGCGGTTTTGGCGCTCTGGCTACTCTGGCCGCGTTACACGGTTGCGCCGCCGCTCACTCGCGCCGTTTGCGGCCCCGCCGAGGTGAGGTTGGCGAAGCGCCTGCCCGCGCGGGCACGCCGCTCCGCGGCGTCCGCCCGTGCGCTGCGGCGGGTTCGTTCGCCCCGTGCTTCCCTTCGGTGGGCTGGGCCTCGGGGGGGGCCTCGCCGCGGCCGCCGGCGTCTTCCGGGGGCCACGTTTT
>QGUH01000706.1 GCA_003242355.1 Pseudomonadota bacterium | reverse complement strand
GAATCGTGGCCCACCTCGAGCCCTGCCCCCATCGGCCTCAGTGTCCCGGCTGCCCCCGCTACGGCATCCCGGGCGCGGCTCCCCGTGCGTTCGAGCGACTCAGCGCGCTCGCACGCAGCGCCGGGCTCGAAGCGCCGCGCGTGGTGGAAGGACCGCCGACGGGCTTCCGGCACCGTGCGCGGCTCGCGGTGCGCGGTCGGCGCCACGGTCCCAAAATCGGCATCTTCGAGGCGGGCTCTCACCGCGTCGTGCACATCCCCGAGTGCCGCGTGCACCACCCGCTCGTGAACGAGGTCGCCGAGGTCGTGCGTCGCGCGGCCGTGCGCGCCGGTGTGCCGCCGTACTCCGACACGGCCCACGCGGGCCGGTTGCGTTACCTCCAGGTCGTCATCGAGCGTGCGAGCGGCTCGGCCCAGGTCGTCGTCGTCACGAACGACACGGAGCCCACGGGGCTCGAGCCGTTCTTCGAGCACATCGCGCGCGACCTCGGCCCCCGTCTGCACAGCCTGTTCTGGAACGGCAATCCCGAGCGCACCAATGCGGTCCTCGGCAAGCGCTTCGTCCACCTCCGTGGCCCGGAGAGCATCGTCGAGCGCGTCGGCGGCGCGCGCATTCATTCCCGGCCGGGGCCTTTCGGCAAAACCATCCTCCCCCCGCCGATTTTGTCGCGGCCCGTGTGGGCGCGCTCGTCCCCGACGGCGCGCACCTCGTCGAGCTCTACGCCGGTGTCGGCGCGCTCTCCCTCCCGCTCGTCGCGCGCTTGGGTCGCCTCGACGTGAACGAGCTCGGCGAGGACTCGCTCGCGGGCCTCGCGCGCGGCATTGCCGAGCTCTCGCCCGAGCTCGCCGCGCGGGTCCACGTGCATCCCGGCCCTGCCGAGCAGCACGCGGCGCTCGTGCGCGGCGCGGACGTCGTCCTCGTCGATCCCCCGCGGCGCGGCCTCGACGCCCAGGTCCTCTCCGCGCTCCTCGACGCGCCGCCTTCGAGGCTCATCTACGTGAGCTGCGGGCTCGATGCCTTCCTCCGCGAAGCCGAAGCGCTGCTCGCGCGCGGTCGCCTCGCGTTGCGCTCCCTCGAAATCTTCTCGCTCTTCCCCTACACCGAGCACGTCGAGACGCTCGCAGCGTTCGAGCGCCGCGACGAGTCTCTGCCCGTCGGCTAGCCTTTCCCGCACACGCACCCGAGCCCTCTCGGCACCGAAGGGAATTCAGCGGCGTCCCTGCCGAAGGGCGCTCGGCTCGGCGCGGTGCTCCACGTCGGCTCTGGAACGCCGACCCTTTCGACGGATCGGCGTTCTGGCTTTCGGGGCAGCGCGGGCCGCCCCTCGCCGCGCGGAGCTCACTCGGTGCCGAAGCCGACGTCGAATTCGCTGTCGAGCAGGTCGGCCTTCGGTGTCGGCAAGAACTCGCCGTTCGGGCCGTCGCGGCGGACGACCATGGTCGTCCGCGACGTCGTGTCCGCGTTCTCGCGGGCGAGAACCGTGATCACGTTGATCCCGGGCTGGAGCTCGGCGTCGAACGAGAATTGGAGCTTGGTCGGGTCGGCCGCCTTCTTGTTCGATTGATAGAACACCTTGCGCGAGCCGACGAAGACCACGGCATCCATCACGCGATCGGCGTCGTGTGCCACACCTTCGATGCGCACCTTCGACTCTCGCGTCGCAAGCTTGGCCGGCTTCACCTCGAGCAGCGGCGGCGAGTGGCTGAGCAGCGGGCGGAACGCCACCTTCGACGCCCCGTTGGCCTCTCGGAGGAGGCGGCTCTCCACGAACCCGAACCGATCCTGCCCGAGGCTCACCTTGGTGTAGGGCCCCAGCGTCCCGAGGCGCTCGAGCACCGATCCCTTCTCGACTTCACCGACGACCGGCGCCGTCGCCACCGGCTGCCCGCGCAGGGGAGCCGACGCCGTGGTCGTCACCTTGCCGCTCGCCGGTTGGAGCACCAGCGGGCTCTGAACCACCGGAAGCTTCAGCTTCTCGCTCGAGACCACGCGCAGGTCTCGATCGACCACGCTCAGCTCGAGGTGGATCGAATCCTCCTGCAGGACGTCCAGCACGTCGAACGTGAACTCGACGTTGCGGACCTCGTTGGGCTTGAGGTTGGAGATGTCGAAGCGACCGGCGTGGAGCAACAGGCCGTCCCCGGTCAGGTTCCGCAGATTGGCCTGCGTCTCGTACGAGCGCCCCTTGCCCACGTTCTTCACGGTCACGTAGATCGTCGCGCCTTCGCCGCGCGCGATCTGCCCGTCGCCGTTTCCGGGGCGGTTGTCGACGATCTGGTAGGTGTAGGCGAAAATAGGCTCGGGCAGCGCCTCGATCGTCGGCCGCAGCTCGGCGTCCCGCGGCGGGTCCGCGCCTTCGGCGAAGAAGCGCACCCGCACCACGTCCGAGCGCGGATCGGCATCGAGCGGGATCTTGCACTTGCGCGGCGCGTTCTCGGGCACGGGCGCCGTGGAGCCCGGCTTGCGGCCTTCCACGTCGCAGAACCCGAGCGGGACCGACGCCGTCTTCGACTGACCGGGATCGATGCGCCCGAAGATGAGCTCGCGCTCGTCGTAGTAGACGCCGTCGCTCTTGGTGATCGCCCGGAGCTGGTACACCGGCACGGTGCCGCGATTCTTCACGGTCACCTTGAGCGTCATGGGCTCGCCGGCCGTCACCGTGTGGTTCGGTCGATCGGTTTCGATCTTCACCTCGTAGTCCGTGGGACGCAGTCCACCGGCGTAGTCCTTCGGCGGCGGGCTCCAGTCGATACCGAGCTTCTGCAAATCCCGGCCGACCTCTTCGAGCTCCGTCTGCTGCAGCCGCTCGAGGTGAGCCTTGATGGCGCGGAGCTGATCGCTGCGCTTGCCCGGCGCGCTCTTCTGCACGACTTCGCGAGCCACCTGGATCGGGAAGTCGATGCGGAACTCGTCGTCGAGCTCGCCGCCGCGCTCACGAATCTCGGCGCGTTCCTTCTCCGGCAGGTTGTACCGGAGTCGGAAGAAGGGCTGATCGGTGCTGCGCCGCGCGGCGCCCGCCAGGCTCTTCGTCAGGTCGCGCTCGCGGAACGAGCGCTCCGAGCGGAAAAGGTCCATCTCCAGGGTGTCGGCGGTCATCGGATCGAGCTCGATGTCCGGCGTCACCCCCACCCCTTGGATCGAAACGTCGCCCGGGGTGAGGTACTGGGCGATTATCCACATCCCAGACCCCACAAACCGGAACAAAAAACGTTATGC
>QGUH01000705.1 GCA_003242355.1 Pseudomonadota bacterium | reverse complement strand
GATGACGAGGCCGTGCACGAGGCCGAGGAGATCGGCGTCCAGCCCCTCGAACCCGTCGAGCACCACGGCTTCGAACGCGCCCCCGAGGTGCGCGCGGACACGGCCTCTGGGCACCGCTCCCGGAGCCACCGTCAGCACCGAGGTGAGCGCTGCCGTCAACCGACGCGCCTCGCTCAGCGTGGCGCTCCGATCACCGCGCAGCACGATGCAGCGCCGGTCGTGGCTCACTCGCCGAGCATGACACGCCCGGCCGCACGCGCCGCCGACGTGTCGAGCACGAAAGCCTCCCGCGCCGCAACCGGTTCCCGACTCGACGATGCACCCGCTCGCGACTGGCCTCGAGTACCGCTTGCGACTGCGGGCGCCTCACGTGACGCTGCGTGACGCTGGCACGCCGGGCCGGTGGACCGAGGTTTGGGAAACCGTCGCTCCATTGTGGCAATTTCTCCAGCTTTCTGGAAACCTTCGGAAACGAGGATCGCGGGGGCGAGGAGCACCGCGATCCCCACCGTAACCCCCTAAAGTCTAACGAGGAGCGTCCGCTCCCCTGTAGGCTCAGGAAAAACTCGGGAACCAGAACACGACGGGCGGGCGGCGAGGGCGCCTCGAAAACCTGTCGCCGTCGGCCTCATTTTCTCACGCACGAGCGACATTCATTCGGGAGGTAGGAACGTGAGTCTCAATGTCGAGTTGCTCCGCAACAGCTTCGCGATGGTCGTCGAACGCGAACCGCAGCTGACTCGGCGCTTCTACGACATCCTCTTCACCCGGTACCCGCAAGTGCGCCCCCTCTTCGGGCGCAATCAGCGGCAGGAGCAAGAGCGGATGCTCACGGAAATGCTCGTGAAAATAATGGACCACCTCGAGGACGAGCCCTGGCTCGCCCAGCAACTCGGCGCGCTGGGCGCGCGGCACCGAGATTACGGCGTCACGGCGGAGATGTACGACTTCGTCGGGGCGTCGCTACTCGAAGCGCTGCGCGAGGTGGCCGGAAACGACTGGACCCCGGCTTGCGAGGCGGCCTGGTCCGAAGCCTACGGCGCGATTGCAAGGCTCATGCAAGCCTCTGCCCAGGCCTGAGCCCTCCCAGTCGTTAGCCCGCATCGACCGCGCCCCACGGAGCTTTTCATGATCACCGACGCACAGAAGCAAGCCATCAAGAAGAGCTGGAAGTTGGTGGTCCCCATTGCGGAGACCGCGGCGGACCTGTTCTACAAGCGCCTGTTCGAGCTGCGCCCGGAGTATCGCCGCCTCTTCGGCGACGACATGACGTCCCAGAAGCGCAAGCTGATTCGCATGCTTGCGTTCATCGTCAAGTCACTCGACTGGTCGGACGCACAGTGGAAGGACGTCGTATCTCCCGAGGAGGACCTGCTGCTCGTGATCCTCGCCCTCGGCCGACGCCACTCCGAGCTCTACAAGATCCCGGACGAGTCATACGATGTGGTCGGCGAGGCCCTGCTCTGGACGCTCGACTACGGGCTCGGCGACGCCTTCACGTCGGAGGTGCGCGACGCCTGGGCGCACGTTTATACTCTTCTCGCCTCCGCCATGAAAATGGCTGGCTCGACGGCCATCGACACGGGTGACCCGATCAAGGCGCGTGAGGCGGCACAACAACGCGGGCAGGAGGCACTGGTGATGCAGGCATCAGAAGCGGGCGTGGACGACGAACAACTCGGTCTATCGGGGGAAGCGCTGTGAGAATCGGTGTCATGAAGGGGCGCCTCGGCGAGTTCGATCTCGCGCAGGTGCTGCAAGTAGTCGGAATTGGCCGCCAATACACCGGTGTCGAGCTGCACTCGGGTAGCAGCATCGCCGGAACGATCTTCGTCAAGAGTGGGAAGGTGGTGTACGCGGACGCCTCGGGCGCCAAGGGCCGCGACGCGTTCATGAAGCTGTTCCGGCAGTCCGATGGCTCCTTCTACGTGTATCGGATGCCACCCCCCGAACCGCTTCCGGAGCCGATCGGCCCGTTGCACCGCCTCTTGATGGAGGCGCTCAGCCAGACCGCGAACGATCCCATCGTCGAAACGAAGGAGGACTTCGAGGCCGAGGCTCCGACGCGTTCGGGAGTCGCGCCGCCTGCCCCCGGCAGCGCGCCGGTCGAAACCTCGCAAATCCGCGAGCGTCCCGTGCCTCCCCTGCCCCAGCGGGCTCGCTCGGTCCCTGCAAAGCCGGAGGGCCGCAACAACCACGCGGTGCCGTCGTCCGCGCCCGCAACGGCGGCCAAGGCGACGAACGCCCGGCCTGCCCGCACGACCACGCCGAGCTCCGGCGCGGTTCAGAGCCGCGCGGCCGATTCTCGCCGAATCGTCGCCGTGGTGAGCCCGAAGGGCGGATGCGGGAAAACCACCGTTTCGCTCAACCTCGCCCTGAGCCTCGCGCGCCAGGGGCGCTCGGTGGTGCTCGTGGACGCCGACGTGAACGGTGACGTCCTATCCTCCATCAACGCGCGCGAGCGAGCTCGCGTGGGCGTCTACGACGTGCTCTTGGGCAGCGCGTCCGTGGAGGATGCGCTGCTCAAGACGGTTCTCCCCGGCTTCGAGCTCCTGCCGGCCACCGGCGACACGCTTCCGGATCCCACCGTGTTCCTCGCGGATCACGCAGCCCGATGGCAACGGCTGCTCGACGGGCTCGCCGCGCGCGCGGACCTCGTCATCGTGGACACGCCGGCGGGGATGTTCGGCGTGACGCACCAGGTGCTGTCGGCCAGTACCCACGTTCTCGGCGTGCTGCAGGCCGAAGTCCTGGCTCGACGCTCGTTCGGGCGCTTCACCGAGGGGCTCGACGCGCTTCCGTCGGAACGCCGGCCCGAAGTGCTCGGCGTGTTCCTGAACATGCTGCAGACGCGCCACGCGGCGTCGATGTCCGTGTTCCAGGAGGCGCTCGGCGATTTGCCGCCGTCGTGGTTGTTCGAAACCACGATCCCGCGGAGCGCGGCGTTCCTCGACGCGAGCTCGCAGGGCGTGCCCCTACGGCACATCGACGAGCACGCGCCCCCAGCCGTGGCGTTCCTCTTCGACAACCTCGCCGCCGAGGTTGCCGAGCGCCTGCGCCTGCCCACGGCCGAACGCCGGCCGCAGCCGCTTCTCGTGTAACCTCGCTCGCCGAGCGCGTGCCCTCCTCTCCCACCGACGCTACCCGGGCGGCCATCGAGGCTGCGTTCCGCATCGAGGCGCCCCGTTTGACTGGCCGCCTGTCGCGTCTCGTGGGCGACG
>QGUH01000704.1 GCA_003242355.1 Pseudomonadota bacterium | reverse complement strand
CGCTCGTCGCCCCGCGGGGGTTTCCTTCGCCCTCTCGGGGAGCTCTTGCCGCCCGGCCCCTCCGCCCCCGTCAGGTCGTAGAGCCCGCGCGCCGCCCGGCTGCGCGCCGCGCTCGCCGCGATCGCCTCGCGCAGCGTCTCGACCACGGCCGCGCGGCGCGCCGCGCCCGAACGCTGACTGTCACGCGCGACGCGGCCGAAGATCTCTTCGAGGCCCGCGCGCGCCGGCGCAACGGCGTACCACCGCTCTTCCGGTTCGCCGGGCGCCATCCCGAGCAACCCGCGGACGGCCGCGCGCACCGCGTGATACGCCACCCCCGCCCGCTGCGGATCGGGGCCGCTGACCACGACGACGTCGCCATCGCGCCGCGAAAGAGCCATAAACTCGTGGAGCAAGCGTGTCTTCCCCGAGCCGGGCTCCCCGACGACCCGCGCGGCGTCGAGCGAAGACGCGAGCGCCTGCCGCCGCCCCTCGAGGAACGCGAGCTCCTTTTCCCGCGCGGTGAACGGCAGGAGCAGGTTCGCGCCGAGGGCGGGCCCGGCGCTGCGCACCGGAAGCCGCTCGCCACATTCCCCACAGAAGCGCGTCGGCGGCACGCTGGAGCCGCAAGACGGGCAGGTGATCGCGCTCGCGGCGGCGAACGGCGGCGGGAGCACCGAGCGGCGCTCGGGCGGGACGCTCTCGGCGACGGCGAGCGCGTGCTTGAGCGCGTCCGCCATCTCGAGCGCGTCCTGGTAACGGCGCTTCACGTCCTTTTCGAGCGCCTTCATCACCACGTTGACGAGCGCCTCGGGGATGTTCCGGTCCGGCGCGACCTGCCGCGGATCCGGCACGGGCACCGTGAGGTGCATCATCACCACCTGCGTCGGATTCTCGGCGCGGAACGGCAGCCGGCCCGTGAGCAGCTGGAACAGCATCACCCCGACGGCATACAGATCGCTGCGTCCGTCGATCGCGTCCCCGCGCCCTTGCTCGGGCGCCATGTAGTCGGGCGTCCCGCACACGATTCCGGGGCTGGTGACCCCCGGCGAGTCCGCTCTCAGTTTGGCGAGACCGAAATCCACGACTTTGACGAAGTCGCCACCCCGACGCAAGGGCTCCAGGATCACGTTCTCGGGCTTGAGATCCCGGTGGATGATGCCGAGGTCGTGCGCCTCGGCGAGCGCCGCGAGCACCTGGCGCAGAACGTCCACGACGCGCGCGAACGGCAAGGGCCCTTCCTCGTACGCGACGCGCGCGAGGTCCTTGCCGCGCAAGAACTCCATCACCAGGTAGGGTTGACCGTCGTCGGTGCGCCCGAAATCGAACACCGCGACCGAATTCGGGTGATTGAGCTGACTTGCGGCGCGCGCCTCCGTCATGAAGCGCACGGCGGAGTTTTCGTCCGCGAGCAGGTGCGGATGGATGATTTTCACCGCGACCGTGCGTCCGAGCGCGCTCTGCTGCGCCCGATACACGCGGCCCATCCCGCCGACGCTGATGAGGTCGAGGATGTGATACCCGCCCGGCAGCGTGCGCCCGACCAGTTTGTCCTCGTTGTTTCCGACCGTGCCGACGGGGAAGCCGCAGGTCGGGCAGTATTGATGCTCGACCGCGCAGGAAGCGCCGCAATGGGGGCAAGTGCGGGCGGAAGATGACGTGGACACTCTGAGAAACCGCTCGAGGCCGCCGCGCACGACCTATGCGCACGTAAGCCAGGTAGAATCTTATGCCGACCTTGCGGCTAGGAACCAGTGGGATCCCTCGCCGCCACCCGGTCGCGCACCGCGCGGGACGCGCGCCGTGTGTCTTCGGGTTGAACGGCCGCCACGCGGACCGGATCAGCGGGTCCGCGCCAACCACCCTGTGGGCAGAACGCGCCGAAAGGGGCGCTCCCCGAGGTTCCTTCGGTGTTCGATGGGGAGCGCCACGCCCAGGACCCGAGCCTGCGCCAGCGCAGCGCCCCACGAACGGTGCGCCTCGGCGAGCGCCAAACAAAAGCCTAAGACTGCGGTGGGAGCGAATAGCGCGGGGGCTCGATGCGCTCGCTCTTGCACCGCGGACACCGGCTCGGCTTTTTGTGCCGGGTGCGCGTTTCGAATACGAACCCACAGCGGACACAGCGCGCCGGAAGAACCAGGAGCCGCTCCGAACGCCCCCGGAGGGAGAGCTCGAGGTGGGACAGATGCTCCGGCAAATCCCGCTCCGGAACGCCGATGGCCGCGGACAGCTCGGCCGCCGTGAGGGGTCCGTGACGTAACGTCGACTCGATGTCTTCTCGAATGGTTCGGCCCCGCTCCACCGGTTCGTTGGGGTTCTGCTCCTGCTTCACGGGCAACCTCCTCGGGTCGGGGCTCAAGCGCGTTCGAGGACGCGACCCAGGACGAACTTCAGGTAGCGCCCTTCGGGGTGGCCGACCGCCACGGGATGGTCGAGCGCTTGCGCTGCGTCATGCAGGATCTGAAAACGGACGCGGGCGCGGGCAGCCGCCCGTGCGAGCGCGTCCCGGAACGCTTCCGGAGACACCTGAGCCGTGCAGCTCGCCGCAGCGTACAGCCCCCCCGGGCGCGTGACGGCGAGACCGTGCGCGTTGAGCCGCACGTAGGCGCGCAGCGCTGCGCGCACGTGCTCGCGGCTCTTCGCGAAGCTCGGCGGATCGCAGACGACGAGATCGAAACGCCGCCCCTCGGCCCGGAGGGTTTCGAGGTACCGGAACACGTCGGCAGCGACGAAGGCGTGCGCGTCGGGGTCGAGGCCGTTCAGGGTGAAGTTGTCGCGCGCGGCATCGAGAGCAGGAGCGGCGATATCGACGCTCGTCACGTGCGTCGCTCCTCCGAGGGCGAGCGCCACCGAAAACGCGCCGGTGTACGAAAACAGGTTCAGGCACGTTCGACCGGACGCAAGCCCGCGAAGGCACGCGCGATTGTCGCGATGATCGAGGAAGAGCCCCGTCTTCTGGCCCGCCTCGAGATTCGCGACGAGCCGCATTCCGTTTTCGGAAACGACGAGGCGGGACGGCGGCATGCGCCCCGCGAGCAGGCGGAGGCGCGATGGTGCGTCGTCGTCACCTCGTTCGCCACGGCGTTCTCGGAGCACGATGCCGTCGGGGGCGAGCGCTTCCTCGATCGCCGTGACGAGCATCGGGATCACGCGCGCGAGCGAGTCGGCGTACGTGGCGAGCACGACGAAGCGTTCGTACACGTCGGCGACGACACCCGGAACGCCGTCCCCTTCCCCGTTCAGGAG
>QGUH01000703.1 GCA_003242355.1 Pseudomonadota bacterium | reverse complement strand
TAAGAGAAAAGCGCCGAACACTCCCGTTCCGGACGGCGAGCCCGCCCGGCACGCCAAGACGATTCTCGGACTTCCGCCGCCGCCGAACGGCGGCACACCGCGTTCCGACGAAGCGAAACCCGAAGGCTCCTCGAGCGAGGGCGCGCTGCCGCGCGCGCCCGTCACGAAAACGCTGCTCGGAGTCGCACGGCCGGGCATCGCGCCGCTCGAGCCTCACGTTCCGAAACTGGAAGAGCCGCAGCAGCAAGAGCCGCAAGCGGAGGAGCCACGGGAAGCGCCCGAGCTCGAGCCATCGGCGGCTCGCGTCGGCGATGCGCCGCCGACCTTGCCGTCCCTCGCGCCGGAAGTGCTGCGGCACCGCCCACCACAGAGGATTCCCGTGCTCGCGGCGTTCGCGGTGACCCTCGCGGCCGCGCTGCTCGCCGCAGCGACCGTCGTGCTCCTGTTGCATCGCGGAACCGGCCCCATCGAAGGGCGTGCGGTGCTCGGGGCCGACGGACAGGAGCGCCTCGAGTTTTCGTGTCGTGAGTGCCCGCCGGGGACGCGCGTCCGCGTCGCGGGGACGGAAGCGGCGCTCGAGAACGGAACCGCCACGATTCGCCTCGGCACGCCGCTCGCCATCGGCGACAACCAGCTCGAGCTCGTGCTCTTTCGCCCGGGCGAGTCGTCGACCCGAATCACCCTGAACGTACCCGTGGAGTACCGCGTCCGCGCGGTGACCGACGGCCTGCTCTCGCCCGAGCCGCATCTCGCAGTCGTCGTCGAGGCGCTCCGAGGCAGCCGCGTCGTCGTGGACGGCAAGGAGCTCACGCTGGATGCCCGAGGAAGCGCTCGCCACGTGCTCGACGTAAGCCCGGAGCTCACGGGCGCCGACGGGACGGTCCGCCGTCTGTCGCGAGAGGTGCCGTACACGGTCACGCCTCCCGGCGGATCGCCGGACAGCGGCACCGTGACCTTCCAGCTCGGTATCGTGCCGCTCGTCGTCGATACGCCGGGAAGCGCGATCACGCTCGACGCTGCCACGTTCGTGCTTTCGGGCAGGACCCAGCCGGGTGCGACGATCTTCGTCGGCGATCGGCAGATCCCGACGGACGGGAGCGGGCGCTTCGCCCAGGTGATGAGCGTGTCGTCGCCAGGAGAAACCACGATCACGGTCCGCGCGACGGCTCCCGAACATGCCCCGCGCCTCTATCCGATCCGAGTGCGCCGCGTGCACAGCCTCGAGGAAGAAGCCAAGCGGGTGCGCGAGCGCGCTCTGTCCTCGTATCGGGAGGTCACCACGAATCTCGAACAGCGCACCGGAGCCGAGGTCGCCCTTTCGGGAAGCGTCGTCGAGCAACGGATCCAAGGCTACGCGAGCACGCTCCTCGTCGACGTGAAGACGGGATGCACGAGCTCGCCCTGTTTGCTCCGCGTTCTGCACGGCGCACCGACACGCTTCGACTCCGGAGCTCCCATCGCCGTGTTCGGACACGTCACGCGAGCAGTCGACGGACCTCGGAGTGGAACCAAGGTTCCCGAGGTGGTCGCCACGTTCGTGATCGGAAAGGCCCTGTGAGCGCCACACGTGCGAAGCGACTGCTCGCGCTTTCCGCCTTCGTCCTCGCGAATGCGGCCCCGACGGCGAGCGCGCGAGCCGCGGAGGGGGCGGAGGCGTTCGACCCGAGCCGCCCCGCTCGCTTCGTCCTCGAGCCCGCGCTCGTCTCGTCGCGGGTGGTCGAGCAGGGCACGTTGCCGAAGAACGCGGTCGTCGCCTTTCGACTGCGCGTCGCGAGCAGCATCTCCCACCCTCCGGTCGCCACACCGCAAGGCACCGTGCTCGTCGCGCATGCGGATCCGATCCTCGCCGAGCACGACGGCCGAGGGCGCCTGCTGTGGGCGGCGCGTCTCGGCGGCAGTGCGGCCGCCGTGAGCCCCGCGGTGCTGGCCGACGGCAGGCGCGTGGTGCTGACCGAAGGTACCGAGCTGCTCGCCTTCGAACGCGATGGACGGCTCGTGCACGAGCAGCGCTTGCCGCTCGGAGCGTTCGCGACGGCGCCTTCGCTCGATGCCACGCCGGACGGGGGCCTGCTCTTGGCGGCCGGATTTCGGGTGGTGCGTCTCGACGCCGCGCTCGGGCTCGTTTTCGAAGCGCGGCTCGATCGCGAGCTCCGGGTCGTGCTCGGCACGAACGAGCCCCCGCTCGCGGTCGCGCGCGACGGCACGGTGTACGTGCTTTCGCCGGAGGGGCGCGCCTCCGCGCGCGCGCGCTTCGGCGCCGAGGTCGATGCCGCGGTTCGCCTCGACGCGAACCGCGTGCTCGCCGTCACCGGCGGTCGGCGCCTCGTGGAGCTCGACCTCGGCACCGGGCGCGAGGCCGTGCGGTATGCGGACGGGGACGCCTCGATCGCACCGATTCTGGCCGCCCTGGCCAACGACGAAACACGGCTGCTCCCCCGGCGCGACACTCTGGTTGCCTACGCTCCGAAGGGGAACGAGCGCTTCCGCGCCGCTCTCGGTGCGACGGGCGGCGCGGCGGGCAGCGGGGACGCCGGCGAGATCCTGCTCGACCGGGTGGGCACCACGCTCGTCGTGCGGGGCTCAGCCGACGTCGTCACCGTCGCTTCCGATGGGTTGGTGGCACGGGTGGAAGGCTCGGCCTGTCCCGACCCCCTGCGCCCTGCTTTCCTCGCGCCGCGAAGCGCGGTGATCGCCTGTCGCTCGGGAATCCTCCTGCGCCTCGACCCACACCGCTGACTCGAACCGCAGCCATTCACCCTGGAGGCTCGAACCTGACGCGGCGCTTCTGCAACCGAGGTGCCGGGGGCCGACGCGGGGCCTGGAACGAGGCGACGCTGGCCAGGGCTCCCGGCACGCCTATACTAGGACGCGTTGGCGCCGACGTGCGCCCAGCGAGAAAGGCTCCAAAACTCGATGATCACCATCACTCCGCTCGCAGCCGAGAAGGTTCGCGAAATCTCCAAAGCGGAAGGCCTCGAGGGTCAGGGTTTGCGCTTGCGCGTGATCGGTGGTGGCTGTGCCGGCTTCCAGTACGATCTCTACTTCGAGGACAAGCCCACCGAGCTCGATGAGCGCTTCGAATCGAACGGCGTCGAGTTGTACGTAGACCCGCTCAGCTATCAGTACCTCGAGGGCACGGAGATCGACTACGTCGAGACGGCGCACGGCTCCGGCTTCAAGTTCGGCAATCCGAACGTGAGCGGAACCTGCGGCTGCGGTTCCTCGTT
>QGUH01000702.1 GCA_003242355.1 Pseudomonadota bacterium | reverse complement strand
GTCTGCACGTGCAGCACGCGCATCCCGTTCTCGAGCGTGATTTGCTTGGGCGTCGGATACTCGACCGCGGCGGGCGCGCCCGGCTTCGGGCGCTGCGCGCGGAATGCTTCGGAATCGGGCAGAGCCGCGTCCCCCGAGGGCAAAGTCCCGCCGGGCGCCGCCGCAGGCTGGGCCCGACCGCCGCAGCCGGCGAAGACCACGAGCGCGAGAGTGAGCCACAGATGCTTCATCGTCCACCTCCTTGAGCCGCCGCGCTCGCCATCGGTTCGGTCACGACGACGACTCGCTTGTTGGGCGACAGGTGCTCGCGGATCACCCGCTGAACGTCTTCGGCGCGCACGGCCTCGATCGCGGCGACCCACTTCGGCAAGTACCCCGGGTCTCCCAAATAGTGATCGAAGCGCTGCAGAAGACCGGCGCGCCCCGATTCGCCGCCCGGTCCGTTCAACAGCTCGAGATTGCCGAGCACCGAGACCAAGATACGGCGCTTGGCGCGGGCGAGCTCGGCCTCGGTGGGACCGCGGCTCGCGAGCCCCTCGAGCACCGCGTCCATCGCCCGCTCGACCTCTTCCGCCTTTTTGCCGGAGGCCACGGTGGCGGTCACCATCGCCACGCTCGCGAGCTGGTTCGAGTCGAGCGAGGCATCGACGTCGGAGGCGAGCTTGCCCTCGACGACGAGCGCTCGGTAGAGCCGCGTCGCCTTGCCGCCCGCGAGCACGGCCATCGTCACGTCGAGGGCCGGGTCGTCCGGGCCGTAGGCGGGAGGAGTCACGTACCCGAACGCCACTTTCGACAGCTCCACCGGCTCGCGCACTACCCGGCGCTCGGGCTTCTCGAGCGGCTTGATCGGGGCATGCGTGGTCTCGGGGCGGGGGCGGTTGCGCAGCGTCCCGAAGTACTTCTCGATCCAGGCTTTCGTCTGCGTGGTGTCGAAGTCGCCGGCGATCGCGAGCGTCGCGTTGCTCGGCGCGTAGTAAGCGTTGAAGAACTCGCGAACGTCGTCGAACGTCGCCGCGCTGAGGTCTTCCATCGAGCCGATGATCGCGCCGTGATACGGGGTGCCCTTCGGAAACAGCGTGTCGAGCAACGCGAGCGTGCTCGGCCCGTACGGCGCGTTTTCGTAGGTCTGACGGCGCTCGTTCTTCACCACGTCGCGCTGCACGTCGAGGCGCTCCTGATCGAGACCGTCGAGCATGTAGCCCATGCGATCGCTCTCGAGCCAGAGCACGAGCTCGAGGTGCTCGCGCGGAACCGTCTCGTAGTAGTTGGTCCGATCCCAGCTCGTGGTGCCGTTCACGTTCGTCGCGCCCACCGATTCGAGCAACCGATCGAACTCGCGGCCCACGTGCCGCGAGCCTTCGAACATCAGGTGCTCGAACAAGTGCGCGAACCCGGAGCGACCGGAGGGCTCGTTCGCCGGCCCCACGTGGTACCAGACGTTGACCGCGACGAGCGGGAGCGACCGATCCTGGTGCAGGATCACGGTGAGCCCGTTCGGAAGCCGATACTTCTCGAAGGGGATCACGAGATCGGCGCGTTCGGTCGCGGTGCTTGGCGAGGCGCTCGCTGGGGGCGCCGCAGGGGAGGCGGGCGGAGCGGCCTTCTGCGGCTCGGCGCGCGCCGTGGAGGCGAACGCGACCGCGAGGGAGAGGAGCAGGCTGCGGAAGGGTGCAGGCATCGCCGCGACCTTACTGCACGCGGCCCGAGCGCGCCGCTGCTTCGCTCGACGCGACGATTTCCGCGGGGATCGGCCCTGCCAGCCGATGTGTTCGTGCGACGAGCGGTCGGAAACGCGCCGAAGCAGGCGGAAACGGCGTCCGACGGAGTGCTGGCGTGGGGAGGGGGCGCATTCGTCGGTCGGGAAGGGGTGGCGCGGGCCGCCGCTGCGACGATGGCGAGAACGCCAATCGGTCCGATCGAGTTCTCGGAGCAGCGCGCCAGAGTGCGCTCACGACGGAGCGCGGGTTCGGGCCGGGGCGCGGGCGACGAGGGTGCGCGCGGCGTTCACGATCTCGTCGATTCCGAGCAAGACGTGCTCGGCGGCCTCGCCGAGCGGGATGAAGCTGTCCGCGCTCGTCACGCGCGCCATCGGGCGATCGTATCCCGCGTCGACGAGGCTCGCGATCACCGCTTCGGAGGGGCTCCCCGAGCGCCGGCACTCGTCGACGACGAGCACGGCGCGCGCTTCCCGCGCCTGGGCCACGATGTCGGCTTCCGGCAACGGCACGACGAAGCGCAGGTCGAGCACGCTCGCGCGCACCCCGTGTATGCGGCGGAGCTCCTCGCGCGCTCGGAGGGACATGCCGACGCCGTTGCCATAGGTCACGAGCAGGACGTCGGCGCCGGGCTCCGGGTACACGCGCGCGCGCCCGAGCTCGGCCACCTCGCCCGTATCTCGGGCGAGGTACCGCCCGTCGCCCTCCGCGTAGAGGTCCCGCCGGTGATAGAGCGCGATGGGCTCGACCACGACGACGACGCGTCCGTCGCCGAGCGCGAGCCGTACCGCGCTGCGGTAGAGCGCGAGCGCATCGTCGGCGCGCGCCGGAATCGCCACGACCAGCCCCGGGATGTCGCGCAGCACGGCGAGCGAGTTGTCGTTGTGGAAGTGGCCGCCGAACCCCTTTTGGTACGAAAGGCCCGCGATGCGCACGATCATCGGGTTGTCGTAGGCGCCGGCGGAGAAGAAGGGCAGCGTCGCAGCCTCGCCGCGCAGCTGATCTTCGGCGTTGTGCAGGTAGGCGAGGTACTGGATCTCGGGGATGGGCAAGAGGCCGAGCTGGGCCGCGCCGAGAGCGAGCCCGAGGACGGTTTGCTCGTCGAGCAGTGTGTTGAACACGCGCAGCGGTCCGAAACGGTCGTAGAGCCCTTTCGTCACGCCGTAGACGCCTCCCTTCTTCGCCACGTCTTCACCGAAGACGAGCGCCGACGGGTGGCGCTCGAGGATTTCGCCGAGCGCCCGTTGAATGCCCTGGGCGAGCGTGAGCGGCGCCTCGTTCTGCGGCGCGCCATGCGGGGCGCTCGCCGACGCGCGCGCCGCGGGCTCGTGCTCGCGCCGATTCGGAAGGATCGCCGCGAGCACGGCGCGTCGATCCGCGAGGCGCGGGCTCGCCTTGGCGCGCTCGGCTTCGGCATCCACGCGCCCGCCGGCGCGGCGGTCGAGCCGGGGCACCCCGGTTTCCGACCCGAACCCCGCCCGGGCAGGCCCCCAACGTGCCCGGGCACCGGGTCGGCCCCCGGACCCC
>QGUH01000701.1 GCA_003242355.1 Pseudomonadota bacterium | reverse complement strand
ACCCGCTTCGAGATCCGAAACGCCCTCGAGCGGCTTGTTCGCCAAGCGGAGCAGAATGTCTCCCTGCAGCACGCCCGCAGCGTCCGCGGGTCCGCCCGGCTGCACGCCGAGCACGACCAGCCCCAGGCGCTGGCGCCATTCGGCGTTCGCGCGCCGCGCGAGCCGCACTCCGTGCACGCTGACGCCGAGATACGCGCGTTGCACGCGTCCGTGCGCGACCAACGCCTCGACGATGCGCGCGAGCGTCGGGCTCGGCAGCGTGAGCGCCGCGCTCCGCACGAGCCCCGCGGTGTTCATGCCGATGAGCTCGCCGCGCGCGGAAAGCAACGGCCCGCCGGAAAAGCCATTGGTGAGCCGCACGTCGCTCTCGAGGTACCGATCGACGCGCGCGCCGCCCGGCAGTCGGTACTCGCTGCCCACGACGGACAGCACGCCGAGGCTCGCCCGGACGTGCTCGTGCGGCCGCGCGAGCGCTACGACCAGCTCGCCGACGCGCAGCGCGTCAACGTCGGCTTTCGGAAAGGGTGCAAGGTCCTCGTCGACGCGGAGCACGGCGACGTCGCTGGCTCCGTCGATGCCGAGCAGCGTGGCCGGGCGCCGTCCCGCTCCGGTCGCGATCTCGATCCCTTCTTCGCGACTCAGGTTGTGCGCCGCGGTGACGACGAGCCGCTCGGACCAGGCGAGCCCGGTCCCGCCGCCCCGGCACCCAGCCTGTACGCGGACGACGCCTCCTTGGACCTTCGCCACGTGGTCGGCGAGCTCCCGCGAAATGCTTTCGATGACGTTCACGATCGGCCTCCTTGGGTGGCGCGTCGCACTGAATGACGCGCCTCTCCCAGCGTGGCGTTCCTGCCGGCGCCGCGAAACTCTCGGATCGGACAGCGCCCGCCTCGCCTTTCGGACGGGGTGAGTTGAAGCAGCGTCGAAACCCGCGTCGCGCCCGGCGCTTCGACCCGTTCGGAGCGCGTCGAGACCGCGCGGTCGGAGCGCGCCCGAGCGCGGAAATCGCTTCGGAGGGAAGCGACCGCACGCCCTCCCCGGCGAATCCCGCGAGAACGCCACTCCGCCGGGTGGATCGCGTTCTAGGCTCCGCGCCGACGTGTCCGCACGCCCTCCGCTCTTCGCGCTCCTCTGCGTTTCCTTCGTCGAGAGCCTCGCGACGGTGCTGCTCGAACGTGGGCTCTACTTCTACACGCACGACATTCTCCGGTACGGAGCGCGTGAGAACCTCGTGCTCGCCGCCGTGTTCGGCGTCGCGTACGTGGGCGGCGTTGTTCGCGCTCGCGGCGCTCCTCAACGGCGTCGCGCTCGTAGCCAGCGCGCCGCTGCCGCGATTCCCGACGCACCTCGAGCCCGAGCACCCCCTGCGTCCGAGCCTTCACGAACGAGAGCGGCTGCGCGCGCTGCTCGCCGCCGCGCGCTGGTCGATGCTGCTCTCCTACACGCTCTTGTTCCTGCTCGCGCCGCTGCTCCCCGAAGTGTTCGCGCGGCTCGGGTTGGGCCTCGTTCAGGCTGTGCACGCTGTTTTCGCTCTTACCGCTCCGACGGGCAGCGCGCACCGGAGCTCGACGACTCGACGCGCGCTGAGCGCGACACTCGGATTTCGAGCTTCGGCTCGATGGGATCGCTGCTCGCCGCGCTCTCGGGCGGACGCTGCAGAGATGGCCGACTCGGGCGGACGCCGAGGAAGATATGCGAGAGCGAAGTGGGTTCAGGCGGGCGAGGACTCGCCCCGGCTCGAGGCGGGTGCGGCGAGCCCGGTCGTGTCGGGCCGAACCATCCAACCGAGCCCGGCGTGCAGTCGACCCCCGCGTTGCACGCTGCACTCGAAGCAGAGAAACGCGTGGTCGCCGAGCGCGTAACAGGTCCCGAACCGCGGCGAAACGAGCTCGCCACAGTGCGCGCACTCCACCTCGTCATCCAGGCTCTGTCGATCGTGGTCCATGAAAACCTCTCGCGGGCACCGCGCGCAGCGCGGCAATCTCGCACTTTACACCTCGCGCCGAGAGAGGGCTACTTCGGTGAACGCGCCACTTCGCGCTCCTTCTGCGAGCGCCGGGAGTGCGCGCCTGTGGTGCACTCTCACCAGAATACCCGAAGCAGTGATGCGTGTCGGAACGAGACGCACTTCGTTCTCGGGCGCACGAAGGCGCCCTCGTCCGCTCGAAGCCCTTTCACCACCACGGCGCCATCGGCCACAGCGTGGCGAATCCCGCCCGGCGCCGGGCCAAGCCGCGCACCGCGCCGACCGGCGACTCCGGCCCGGACTTCGCCTTCAGAACCGCCATGACGATGGAAATGCCTCGGCACATGCCGGTCCTCGCCGCAGATGCTCTGGGCGTGCTCAGCGTCGCTTCGGGCGCGCTGCTCCTCGCCGCGCCGAGTCGCATGGCGCGCTTGTATGCCCTCCCGGAGAACACGAGCCTGCTTCGGTTGATGGGCCTTCGCGACCTCGCGATCGGCGCGTCGCTGCTGCGCAGCGACGATCGCCGCGCCGCGACCGTTGCCCGTGCGCTTTCCGACGTCGTCGACTTCGCTTTGATGGCAGGTTTGGGCACGCGCCCGTTTCGCGAGACGCGCGGGCGCATGGCGGGCGCGCTGGCCTCGGCGCTGCTCTCGCTCCTTCTGAATCGAGTGCTCGCGTCGCGAGCACACGCGTGACTCGTCGCGAGCACACGCATGACTCGCCGCGAACACAACCGCGGCTCGTCGCGAGCACACGCGTGACTCGGTCGTGCCCCGGGCACGGCTCCCGCATTCGAAAGCACGACGAGCGCGCCGTCGCGAAGTGGAACGGCGCTTGCACCCAGAAACCGCGCCTCAGCCGAGCTCGCACGGCGCGAGTAACCCAACGCGAGCAACCGCAAAAGGAAGCGCGCACGGCAAGGCACGCAAAGCGACACGAGAAGCAAGAGAGAAGGCAACACCATGTCTCGTTGGAACGACTTCACGAATCCCTCTGGCGGCTGGGACGAGCCGTACGGCAGCATCGAGCAGCGCCCTCGGCGCGAGCCGCCCACCTCCCGCCTGGTGATCGAGCTCGAAACGGCGACGCCCGACGGCCGGCGTCCCGATACGTCCGTGTCGGCGGACGTGCGTCGCCGCCTGCGGGAGCGCCCCGAGCTCGATCCCCGCCGCGTCGGCGTGATCGTGAAGGATGGCAAGGTCACGCTGTCCGGAACGGTTTCCGTCGCCGCGCACCGCCGAGTGGCAGAAGCGACGGCGCGCAGCGTGGCGGGAGTCCGCCGCATCGAC
>QGUH01000700.1 GCA_003242355.1 Pseudomonadota bacterium | reverse complement strand
CCGGTGTCCGGCTCTCGACCGGTGCGCTGCGCGCCGAAGTGATCGGGTTCTACAACGACTACACGAACCTCACGGACGTGTGCACCCTCTCGAGCGGCTGCGTGGACGAGAACGTGGACGCCCAGTTCGACGCGGGCGAGGCGCGCATCTACGGACTCGAGGCGTTCCTCGATCACGAGATTGCGCTCGATCCGGTGACGGTTCCCCTCAGCGCGTCGTACACGCTCACGTTCGCCGAGTTCCAGAGCTCGTTCCGCTCCGACGATCCGATTTTCCAGCCGAGTCGCACCGAGCGCCCGAGTGGCCGCGTCGAGCCCGGCGACGAGATGCCATACGTCCCGCGCCACCAGCTCAATGCCTCGCTCGGCGTCGAGCACGCGGGCTCGGGCGTCGTGCTCGGGCTCACGTACGTCTCTTCCATGCGCGAGCAGCCCGGAAAGGCGCCGCTCTCGCAAACCTTGCACACGGACGAGCAGTTCGTGCTCGACGCTGCTGGCAAGCTCGCGATCACCTCGTGGCTTACGGCCTACGCGAACGTGCGCAACGTGCTCGACGGCCAGTTCATCGTCTCGCGCCGTCCGTTCGGAGCTCGCCCGAACGCCCCGCGCTGGTTCCAACTGGGCCTCAAAGCAAGCCTCTGACGGCACGGCTTCCCAGAGCGACTAGTGCACCGCTAATGAATTAGCGTGAACTTTTCGACGGTCAGCACATGCACGGGCACGTGCATCGGGGCCCGCCGAAGCCATCAGTCGACGCTACCGCCGAACGCTTGCGCGTACCTCATTAGCGGTGCACTAGCGGTTAGGAACGCGCCGAAATACGCGAAAAAGAGCGTCGGTGCCCGGGTGGGGAGCGGCCCCGCCGAACTCACTTGAGTTCACTTCGGCGAAGAGGGCCGCAGCGTGCCGCCCCCAACTATCCCGCTCCGATGCCGGAGCGAGCAGGCTGCGAGTCGCCGCGCGCCCAACCCCCCATTTCGCTCGCGACGATCCCGCTACCGATGCCGGAGCGAGCAGGTTGCGAGTCGCCGCGCGCCCAAAGGCCCATTTCGCTCGCGACGATCCCGCTACCGATGCCGGAGCGAGCAGGTTGCGAGTCGCCGCGCGCCCAACACCCGTTTCGGTCGCGACGATTCCACTCCGATGCCGGAGCGAGCAGGCTGCGAGTCGCCGCGCGCCCAACACCCACGCTGGGCGGGGGTCACGTGAGCGGCGTGAGGCTTTTCAGATCGTGCGCCGTCGGGGCGGAGGGGATTCGGGGGCGGGGAGGATCCAGGAAGCGCGCGCGAGCGAGTCGTTGATGCGCGCCAGATCGGCGTTCGGATCGATGAGGGGCACGGAGCGCCGGCCGTTCAAGGAAACGAGCGCATCGACGCGGACCTCCACGGGGCCAAGCCCCCGCGCCTCGAAATCGTCGCGGATGTGGTGGGCGAGCTGCAGGATGAGGTCCGGCTGGCCGCTCATTTCGCGCTCTTGGATCGCCGTCAGATACTGACTGGGGCTCACGAAGTACGTGCGCCCGGTAGCCTGCTCCCGAACGCGGAAGGTGATCGCGCCGTTCTTCTCGCGAACCATCACGCGCCAGGAGAAGCGCATGCCCTGCTCGTGCCAGCGCACGTTCCCGCCGTAGAGCAAGAAGCGCAACGGGAACAGCACCTGGACGAGCGCGTAGGTCGCGAACGTGCCGACGACGAAGAGCCGCGCCCGCGCGCCCAGGCGTGTCGGCGAAGCGGTTGCGAGGGCCGGGGCGGGAACCGGGGCTACGGGCTCGGCGGGCTCGCTCCGTTCACCCTTTGCGAACGCGCCCTTTGCGAACGCGAACAGGCGCCGGAGCAGTGCCATCACGCGCCGGGGCCAGGAAGGCCCGAAGAACGCGATCGCCGAGAGCACCATGATCACCGGGAACATCCCGATCGGGAACAGCGCCGACGTCACGCTGTGGAAGAAGATCACGGTGAGGAACGCGAACGGGCGCGTCTTCGGATGCAGCAAGAACCAGGCGATCGTCGTATCGTAGAGAAACCCCGCCCAGCTCATGAACGGCGCCGCGAGCTCGTGGCGGAACAAGGGACCGATCAGCGGCGTCTCCGTGCGCGCGCTCAGCCAGATGTCGAGCGGCTGTGCATGGAGCAGCCAATCGTCGTGCAGTTTCGCGATGCCCGCGAACGTGTACACGACGCCGACCTGGAACCGGAACAGCACGTACCAGCCTTTGGCCACCGTCGCCGGGCGCTGGCGCCGCAAGAGCCAGTTCTGGAGGGAGAAGGCACGGTCCGAAGGTGCGACCGTGAGGAGCAGCCCGAGCAGGCTCGCGAGGTAGTAGTGGTTCAGGTAAATCGTCACGTCGATGAGCTGCACGTACGTGAAGCCCAGCGTGAACAGGAACGCGGCGATGCGTGTGGCGACACCGGCAGCCACCATCAGGCCGAGCGCCGCGAGCACCCAGAAGAGCGCGTGCATCGCATCGGGCGGCAGCGGCTCGACCCACTCGAACCCCCAGTACTTGAAGTGGAACTGGGGCTTGAGCAAAAGGTCGTCGATCCAGCCGAAGTAGACGAACCTGAGCGCGCTCACCGTCATGATGAGCCCGAAGAACAGGCGGAAGGCGCCGAGCCAGGCGGCATCCACCGGTTCGAACAGCGAATCGACGAGCGCGCGCAGGCGCGCCGAGAGCGCAGGGGAGGGTGCGGGCTTCTCGGAGATCCGGGCCTCAGTCATTGTCGCTGGCGGTCGTAATGGGCAGCTCGAGATCGAGCATCGTGATGAAATCGGCCTTGAGCAGGTCGGTGAGCCCTTTCACCTTGGCGTGTGCGGCCGCGATGCGGTCCGGGTCGCTCACGAGCACGGCTTCGAGCGACGGCGAGATGTCGGCGATGTTGCGCTCGGCCTCGTCGAGCGCTTCGATCATCGCGTTGGCCAGGTCTTCGGCTCCCACCGCGACCAGCCAGTCGTCGAAGCCAATCCCCTGACCATCGCTGCTGCAGCCCTGAAATAGCCGGCGGAAGCCGTGCAGGTTGCGCAGCACGTACGCGGCAGAAGCGTGCGCGTACCGCGATTCGACGAGGTCGGCGCAATTGCCCGAGAAGCACTCGCTGAGCCCCGCCGGGCGCGCGATTTTCCAGTCTTTGACTTCTTTGTCGAGGTAGAAGAGGGCGTTGCTCACCGCGTTGAGCGCCACGTGCTCGGACGAGAAGGTAGCGCTACCCGAGCCGTCGCTGGGACTCCCCGTGGGAAGTTTTCGCCCTTTGGGTCCCAA
>QGUH01000015.1 GCA_003242355.1 Pseudomonadota bacterium | reverse complement strand
TATAAAAGAAAAGAAAATCGCGCTCGAAATCGCCGGGCGCCCGGTGCCCGGGGGATTCCCCCGTTTCGGGCCGCCGGTCAACGCCATGGTGGATCAGCTGAACTCCTTCGCCGCCGAGGTCACCCGCGTCGCCAAGGAGGTCGGCACCGAGGGCAAGCTCGGCGGGCAAGCGAACGTCCAGGGTGTCTCCGGCACTTGGCGCGATCTCACCGACAACGTCAACGGCCTCGCCGCGAACCTCACGGCGCAGGTTCGCAACATCGCCAAAGTCACGACCGCGGTCGCTCGCGGCGATCTCTCCCAGAAAATCACCGTGGACGCCAAGGGGGAGATCCTCGAGTTGAAGAACACCATCAACGTGATGGTGGACCAGCTCTCCTCGTTCGCGGCGGAGGTGACGCGCGTCGCCAAGGAGGTCGGCACCGAGGGCAAGCTCGGCGGGCAAGCCGACGTGAAGGGCGTGTACGGCACGTGGCGCGATCTGACGGACAACGTCAACGCGATGGCCTCGAACCTCACGGTGCAGCTGCGGGACGTCTCCAAGGTGGCGACCGCGATCGCGAACGGCGATCTCACGCAGAAGATCACCGTCCACGTTCAGGGCGAGATCCTCCAGATCAAGGACGTCATCAACAAGATGGTGGACCAGCTCAACTCCTTCGCGGCCGAGATCACGCGCGTCGCCAAGGAGGTCGGCACCGAGGGGCGCCTGGGCGGTCAGGCCAACGTGCGCGGCGTCTCGGGGACGTGGAAGGACCTGACCGACAACGTCAACGGGTTGGTCGCGAACCTCACCGTCCAGCTGCGGGACGTCTCCAAGGTCGCGACGGCAATCGCCAACGGCGATCTCACCCAGAAGATCACCGTCGATGTCAAAGGCGAGCTGCTCCAAATCAAGGACGTCATCAACAAGATGGTGGACCAGCTGAACTCCTTCGCGGCCGAGGTGACGCGCGTCGCCAAGGAAGTCGGCACCGAGGGCAAGCTCGGCGGTCAGGCCGAGGTCAAGGGCGTCTCCGGCACCTGGAAGGACCTCACCGACAACGTCAACGTCCTCGCCGCCAACCTCACCACTCAGGTCCGCAACATCGCCAAGGTCACCACGGCGGTCGCGAACGGCGATCTGTCGCAGAAGATCACCGTCGATGCGCGGGGCGAAATCCTCGAGCTGAAGAACACCATCAACGTCATGGTCGACCAGCTCAACTCGTTCGCCGCCGAAGTCACGCGCGTCGCCAAGGAGGTCGGCACCGAGGGCAAGCTCGGCGGCCAGGCCGAGGTCAAAGGCGTCTCCGGCACCTGGAAGGACCTCACCGACAACGTCAACGTCCTCGCCGCCAACCTCACCACTCAGGTCCGCAACATCGCCAAAGTCACTACGGCAGTCGCGCGCGGCGATCTCTCGCAGAAGATTACGGTCGACGCGCGCGGCGAGATCCTCGAGCTGAAGAGCACGATCAACACCATGGTCGACACGCTCAACTCCTTCGCCGCCGAAGTGACGCGCGTCGCCAAGGAGGTCGGCACCGAAGGCAAGCTGGGTGGGCAGGCGGCCGTCAAGGGCGTGGACGGCACGTGGAAGGACCTCACCGACAACGTGAACGCGATGGCGGCGAACCTCACGGTCCAGCTACGCGACGTCTCCAAGGTGGCGACCGCGATCGCGAACGGCGACTTGACCCAGAAGATCACGGTCGACGCGAAGGGCGAGATCCTCCAGATCAAGGACGTCATCAACAAGATGGTCGACCAGCTGAACTCGTTCGCCGCCGAAGTCACGCGCGTCGCCAAGGAGGTCGGAACCGAGGGCAAGCTCGGCGGGCAAGCGGAGGTGAAAGGCGTCTCCGGCGTGTGGAAAGACCTGACGGACAACGTCAACGTCATGGCCGCAAACCTCACCAAGCAGGTCCGCGGCATCGTCAAGGTCGTCACCGCCGTCGCCAACGGCGATTTGAGCCAGAAGTTCGTGCTCGAAGCGCAAGGCGAGGTCGCCGCGCTCGCCGAGACCATCAACAACATGACCGACACGCTGCGCACGTTCGCCGATCAAGTGACGACGCTGGCGCGCGAGGTCGGCATGGAGGGCAAGCTCGGCGGCGAAGCCAAGGTGCCGAACGTCTCCGGCGTGTGGAAGGACTTGACGGACAACGTCAACGTCATGGCCGCAAACCTCACCAAGCAGGTCCGCGGCATCGTCAAGGTCGTCACCGCCGTCGCCAACGGCGACTTGAGCCAGAAGCTCGTGCTCGACGCCAAGGGCGAGGTCGCGGCGCTCGCCGAAACCATCAACGACATGACGCACACGCTGCGCATCTTCGCGGACCAGGTGACGACCGTGGCCCGCGAGGTCGGCATCGAAGGCAAGCTCGGCGGGCAAGCGAAAGTCCCGGGCGCCGCCGGGACGTGGCGCGATCTCACGGACAACGTCAATCAGCTCGCGGGCAACCTCACGACCCAGGTGCGGGCGATCGGCGAAGTGTCGACCGCGGTCGCCAAGGGCGATCTGACGCGCACGATCACCGTCGAAGCGCAGGGGGAAGTGGCGGTCCTCAAGGACAACATCAACCAGATGATCGCCAACCTGAAGGACACTACGCGCAAGAACCAGGAGCAGGACTGGCTCAAGACGAACCTCGCGCGCTTCTCGAGCATGATGCAGGGCCAGCGCAGCATCGTCTCCGTGGCCCAGCTCGTGATGTCCGAGCTTACGCCGCTCGTCGATGCGCAACACGGCGCGTTCTACATGATGGACGCGGAGGAGTCGGGGGAGCCCACCCTCCACCTCGTGGCGAGCTACGGCTTCGGCGGGAGGAAGACGCTGGCCACGAGCTATCGGCTCAAAGAGAGCCTGATCGGGCAGTGTGCGTTCGAGAAGAAACGCATCCTCCTGTCGGACGTCCCGGAAAACTTCATCTACATCGCGACCGGGATGGGAGAAGCGCCGCCGCGCGCCGTGGTCGTGCTCCCGGTGCTGTTCGAGGGCGAAACCAAGGCCGTAATCGAGCTCGCCTCGTTCAAACCCTTCGTTCCGAATCACCTCACCTTCCTCGATCAGCTGATGGGGAGCATCGGCGTGATCCTGAACCTCATCTCGTCCAGCATGCGCACCGAGGAGCTGTTGCAGCAGCTCAAGAAATCGAACGCGGAGCTCGAAGCGCAGGCCGCCGAGCTGAACGAGAAGGCCAAGCTCCTCGAGCTCAAGAACAAGGAAGTGGAGCTCGCGAGCCGCAGCCTCGAAGAGAAGGCGGAGCAGCTGCAGCTGATCTCCAAGTACAAGTCCGAGTTCCTCGCCAACATGTCGCACGAGCTCCGGACGCCGCTCAACAGCCTGCTCATTCTCTCCCAGGTGCTCGCCGAGAACCGCGACGGAAATCTCACGCCCGAGCAAGTGAAGTTCGCGCAAACGGTCTACAACTCGGGCAACGAGCTGCTCGCGTTGATCAACGAGATCCTCGATCTGTCCAAGATCGAAGCGGGCAAGATGACGATCATCCCGAAGCGCGTCTCGCCCTTGGAAGTGCTGGATTCGATCGAGCAGACGTTCCGGCCCATCGCCGACCAGAAAAAGCTCGCCTTCCGCATCGAAATGAGCACCGGCCTGCCGACGACGCTGTACACCGACCCCACGCGGCTCCAGCAAATCCTCAAGAACCTGCTCTCGAACGCGTTCAAGTTCACCGACCAGGGCGGCGTCACGGTGCGCGTACGGCCTGCCACCCGGAACGGGGCGGACGCCGTCAGCTTCGCCGTGGAGGACACCGGCATCGGTATCCCGCATTCGAAACAGAAGTTGGTCTTCGAGGCGTTCCAGCAGGCCGACGGCACGACGAGCAGAAAATACGGCGGCACCGGTCTCGGCCTCACGATCAGCCGCGAGATCGCGCATCTGCTCGGCGGGTCGATCGAGGTCGAAAGCGAGCCCGGCAAGGGGAGCGTCTTCACGTTGGTCGTTCCCACCGAGTACACCGCTCCCGAAGCAGTCGTCCGGGACGAGCCCACGCGCCTCGACGCGCCCGAAGCGGAAGAACACGTTCTGCCCGAGGACGCGGACTTCTCGGGCGTCAAGGTGCTCCTCGTCGACGACGACGCGCGGAACATGTTCGCCATCCGCACCGTGCTCGAGGCGCGCGGCATCGAGGTGCTGCACGCCGCCAATGGGCGCGTGGCGCTCGAGCTCTTGAGCGCCCACCGCGATCTCGATCTCGTGCTGATGGATACGATGATGCCCGAGCTCGACGGCATCGGCGCAATCCGCGCGATCCGCGAGACGAACGACGACGTCCCCATCCTCTCTCTGTCCGCCAAGGCGATGCAGGGCGATCGGGAGAAGGCGTTCGAAGCGGGAGCGTCGGACTACGTGGTCAAGCCGGTGGACCCACGCAAACTGCTCGCGGTGATCCATTCCTGGCGCAAAGGAGGTCATGCCGCCGGGGCGCGCGCCACGCGGCGTCACCACCATGAGTGAACCCGATTCCGGTCGCGGCGTCGGCTCGGCTTCCGTCCTGTTGGTGGACGACAGCCCGGCGAACCTGCTCGCGCTCGCGGCAGTGCTGAGCCCGCTGCACGTCCGCCTCGTCACGGCCGAGTCGGGTCGCGACGCGCTCCGCCTCGTCGCGAGCGAGCCGTTCGCGGTCGCGCTGATCGACGTACAGATGCCGGAGATGGACGGGTTCGAGCTCACCCGGAGGCTCCGCTCCCTCCCCTACGGCCGCGAGCTCCCGGTCTTGTTCGTCACGGCCGTCCACGGCGAGGAAGAGTACGTTCGGCGAGGGTACGCGAGCGGAGGCGCCGACTACATCACCAAGCCGTACGATCCGGAGATCATCCGCGCGCGGGTGAGGGCGTTCGTGCATCTCTTCGACCAGCGCGAAGCGGTTCGGCGTGGACAGGTCGCTCGCAGGACGCGCGAGCGGGACGAGGCCGTGCGGCGCCTGGTCGCGCTGGAACGGATCGCGACGGCCGCTTTGGAGAGCAACGATCTGCAAGCGTTGCTCGAAGAGCTCCTGCACGCCTTCACGGGCGCCGCCGACATGGCGGACTCGGCCACGATCCTGCTCCGGAGCGGAGACTACTTGGAAACGGCCGCTTCGGTCGGGTTCGAAGAGGAGGTGAGCGCCCGGTTCCGGTTGCGCATCGGCGAAGGGTTCGCCGGAACGGTGGCCGCGACCCGACGCCCCCTCGAGCTCTCGAACGCCGCCGATTCCAACCTGATCTCGAACGAGTGGATTCGAGAACGGCGCGTGCGCGGGCTCTACGGGCTGCCTCTTCTCCACGGAGGCGAGGTCCTCGGCGTGGCGCACATCGGTTCCACGCGCGCGAGCGTGTTTTCCGATGCGGAGAAGCGTCTGTTCGCGGCCGCCGCAGACCGCGCGGCGCTCGCCGTGGCTCGGCATTTCGAGATCTCGAGCCTGAATCAGGTGTTGACCACCGCGCCCGCGTACATCGCCATCGTGCGCGTGCCGAGTCGCGAGTACGTGTTCGTGAATCCGGCCTTTGCCGAGCTCTTCGGGCCCGACCTGATTGGCAAGCGACTCGGCGACGCGCCCCCGGGGCCGCAGCTCGAGCAAACGGTGGAGCGGGTGCTCGCGACCGGAGTGGCCGAACAAGTGGACGAGCTCGCGCTCGACGTCGCCCCGGAACGACGCCAAGAGCCGCTGTACGTCCGCTTCACGGCGCAGCCGTTGAACAATCCCGCCGGCGCGGTCGATCGCGTGCTCATCTTCGCTTCGGACGTCACGCCCCAAGTGCTCGCGCGGCGCGAGATCGAAGCGACGCAAGCGATGCGCCTCGAGCTGCTCGAGCGGGAGCGTGCGGCGCGCCGTGCCGCGGAGCTCGCCAACACGTCGAAAGACGACTTCCTGGCTTCGGTGTCACACGAGCTCCGCACACCGCTGAACGCGATCCTCGGCTGGGCCTCGCTCGCCCGTTCGCGGGCGATCCCGGACGTGGAGCGCGCACTCGCGATCATCGAGCGCAATGCCCTCGCCCAGGCGCGCATCGTCGAGGACGTGCTCGATTTTTCGCGCATCGCCCGCGGCAAGATGCGGCTGCACATGAGCAGCGTCGCTCTCGCGGACACGGTACGCGAAGCGCTCGAAACGGTGCGCCCGGCCGCAGAAGCCAAGAACATCAGCCTCGAGGTCGACCTCGGCGCGTGCCCCCGGCTCACGGCGGACCCCCAACGCTTGCAGCAGGTGGTGTGGAACCTGCTCACGAATGCGATCAAGTTCACGCCGCCGGGAGGTCGCGTCACCGTCACGGCCGAGAGCGGCGACGGCATGATCGCGCTGCGCGTCGCCGACACCGGTCAAGGCATCGACCCGGAGTTCGTCGCACACGTCTTCGAACCGTTCCGGCAGCAAAGCGGCGGCTCCCGCCGCACGCACGGTGGGCTCGGGCTGGGCCTGGCGATCGTGCAGCAAATCGTGCAGGCACACGGGGGAACCGTGCGCGCGGAGAGCGCCGGCATCGGGCGCGGCGCCACCTTCGTGATCCGCCTTCCGGCCGAGTGCGCCCGAACGAGCCAACCGCCTCCGACACCGATACCGATGAGCACTCCCGACGGCGCCCCCGTGAGCCACTGGTCGCTCGATGGGCTCAAGGTCCTGGTCGTGGACGACGACGAGGATTCTCGCGAGCTCCTCGCGTGCGCGCTCGGCCAGCGGGGTGCCAAGGTGGCGAGCGCCTCGGGAGCGCACGAAGCGCTGCAAGAGCTCGAGCGGTTCCGCCCGGACGTGCTCGTGAGCGACCTCGCCATGCCCGGCCAAGATGGATACGAGCTCATGCAGCGGGTGCGTGCCCTGCCTCCGGAGCTCGGCGGCGCGATCCCCGCCGTCGCGCTCACCGCCCACACGCGCACGGGAACGCGGGAACAGGCCGAAGCGGCGGGCTTTCAGGTGCTCGAGTCGAAGCCCGTCGATCTCGATCGTTTGGCCGCGCACCTCGCGGCGCTGGGCAACAAGACGCTCGCGGCCGAGAGCGCCTGACGCATCCGCCGGGCGCCCTCCCCGCGCCGCCGAATCGACGATGCGTTTCTGAGGGGCGGCGCGTGCCGCCCCTCAGAAACGAGGCTAGAACGCCGATCGGTCAAACCGATCGGCGTTCTAGCGCTTCAGCAGACGCTCGAGCTCCGCGTCGCAGCGCGCGGGAAGCACGTCGTTGGGAGCCACGTCGAGGAAACGCGAGCGCCGGTGGATGCGCAGGGCACACCCCTTCTCGATCATGCGGTCGAGCACCTTCGGCGTGTACACCTCCGGGTGTTTGGCCGCGTACCAGAGGTTTCGTCGCACTTTGTGGGTCTTCGGCCGGTGGAGCTCCTCGCCCGGTTCGGTGAAATGGCGGTCGTGGAGAAGGACGCTGAAGGCACCCCAGATGCCTTTCGGGCGCTCGCGGGCGATGATCGGGAGGTTGCGGACGAAGGTGTCCTCGATCACCCGCGCGTGGCGCGTGTTGACGCGCAGACCGTGTGTCTCCTCGAGCTTCGGGCGCGCCTCCACGTACTCCGCGAAGCCGAGCAGCGAACACAGCGCGATCACGAAGACGGCGCCGAACCGCGCCGCGCGCGCGGTGAGCACCGCGCCGCGCGTACCGGCCCAGCGCCGGTACAAGGTGCGCCCCGCGAGCACCAGGAAGCACCCATTCACGAGCTGGACGAACGGCGCCGTCGGATCGAAATAGCGCGGGAGGAAGCGCTGCCACAGCTGGATCGGATTGATCCCCTTCACGAGGAACGTCAGAAGGAAAAGATAGGAAGCGACCATCGCGAGCGTCCCGCGCGCCGCATTGCCAGCCGAAAGCACCAACGTGCCCACGAACGCGGCGAAGAAGAAGTGAATCGCGGTCAGCCAGGGGGTATCGAGCTCGATGAAGCGATCGAACAGCTGCAGGAACGTGACCTTCGGCAGCGGGACCTGGCCGTGAGCGCCCATGATCACGTCGCCCCGGTGCGGGTGGTGCGTGAACAGCAAGTACGCGAGCGACTCCAAAACGAAGCCGGCCAGTAGAATTCCCGCGTACAGAACCACGTCCCGGAAGCTCTTGCGATCGAGCCACAGGGCGAGCAGAAGGCCCGGGAGAAAGAACACCGTCGTTTCTTTGGCGAGATAGCCGAAGAAGAAACAAACGGAGGACGCCACGAGCCAGGCCGTGCGGCGCTTCCCCTGCGTCTCCGTCGCGCGGAGGAGCAGGTAGAGCGCACCGAGCGCATACGTCGCGGAGAACACCTCGGGCAGGAGCTGCGAGCCCTGCCGAATCATCGGATCGAAGTAGACGAGGAGCAGGGCAGCGAGAACCCCCGCGATGCGCCCCCCGATGCGCTTGCCGATGACGTAAACGAGCGGCGCCTGGGCGACGGCGAACACGAGCTGCGGGACGTAGTACGTCGTGTGGCCACGCCCGAAGACCCATTGCGCGATGTAGGTGGGAATGTGCACGCCCATGCGCGCCATGTGGTGGTCCCACTTCTCTCCGGAGAAGTCGTTGGCGTAAAACCACATGCGCACGAAATTCCACTTGGCGAAGGCATCGCCCGCGACCTCGACGGGCTCGAGGTGGATCCACAGCATCGCGAAGAAGAGCCCGCTCAGCGAAATCAGGATGGCCGGTTCTTCGAGGTACCCGAGGAGCTCTCCCACGCGCGGCAGGCGGCGTCGCTCGGGCGACGCTGGGACCTCACCGGAGCTCCCCGCCCGAGCCGTGTCCCCTTCGGCGGAAGCGACGCCGGCCCCTTCGCCCGTGGTCGATGCAGAGTGTGTTTCGGTCATGGCTTCCCTGCCCACGGAAGCCTGACGAGCTGGGCTACGACGCCCCGTCCCGCTCCGCGGGTGCAGCGGTGCCGACCCTACCAGCACGCTGACCGTCCGTCATGATGCTCCGTTTTCTCCTGCGACGGCGAGGCGGGCTCCGCCTCGTCCCCCCTCGAATCACTCGGACGGGCCGAGGCGAGCTAGAACGGCGATCGGTTCGACCGATCGGCGTCCCGGCCTCGTGTCGTAGGGGCGGCACGCGCCGCCCCTCCCCACGGAAGTGAATTCGGCGTGGCCCTCCCCACGGGAGGCACTCCGTCCGACGCTGGTTTCCTCGAATTTCGGCGCGTTTCCAAACCGTCCGTCGCTCTAGTCGCTCTCGGGCTCCGAGGCGAGCGTGTCGCTGCGCGGCGTGCGCGTCCGCGTGCTCCGTGCAGGCTTGCGCGTCGACTCGGGGCTCGCCTCCGCGCGCGCCAACTCCGAAAGCGCCAGCGCGCCGAGAAACAAGCCGAAGTCTCGGAGGGCGATGTCTCGAAAGCCGCCCGCGAGCACGAGATTCAGCATCACGAGAGCGAGCCAGCTCGCGATCACGAGCGCTCCCAAACGCGGCAGCGCGATCACGAGGAACCCTGCGAACACTTCGAAGAGCCCGATCGCGTACATGAGGTGCGCGACGTCGACGGGACTCTGCGCGAGCAAGACGGGAGCCGCGTACTTCGTCCAGCTGCCCAACGAATTTTCGAACTTGTCGAGCCCTGCGAGGACGGGAATCACGACGAACGCGAGCTTGAGGAGCTGGTAGGCGCGCCGGCTCGCGCCGTCGCTGCGTCGAGCTGCCAGCGCTCGGCTCGGGGCGCGCTCGCTGATGATGGCTTGGGTCGCCATGGATACGTCGCCTCGGGGTCCGTGTGACCGTGGCGAGAAACGGTGTGCAAGCAGCGTACCCAAGCGCGGTCGAACGCAGTGCGGTTCGCCTCCGCACGAATCTGCGCGGAAAATTGCCTCGGCGTGATCCCCGAACGCGTTGGAACGCCTCTGGCGTCCCCGCCGTCGGTCGCTCGTGCTCGGGGTGCGCGCTCCGGGTGCATTTCGCAGCGCAGCGTCGCCCCTCACCCACTTGCACGTGCTCGGCACGTGCCCTGCACCCGTTACCCCGCGAAAGGAGGGCAACACACGATGCGCAAACACTCTTTTTTCGCTTCGATGCCCTTGTTGCTGCTCGTGGCGCCCCTGGCGTGCCAGAAAAATGGCGGAACGGAAGCGATGCGCCCCGCGAGCGGGGCAGATCCCTCTCGCGACCTCGGGCTGGTCAGCGCGAGCGAACCATCGAGCGCTACGGATCCGAGTGGAACCGATCCCCAGGATCCCATGGGAGATCCAGGCACGGGCATGGGTGAGCCGATCATCCCGGGCACCGAGCCCGTGGATCCGATGGGCACCGAAACCGGCGCGGGAGTCGGCGGCTCGGGAGGAACCAGCACGTTCGGGACGGGTGGCACCGCGGGAACGGGCACCTTCGGAACGGGCGGCACCGGGGGAACGGGGACGCTCGGCGCCGGCGGAACCGGTGGAACCGGCACGTTCGGAACGGGCGGCACCGGGGGAACGGGGACGCTCGGCACCGGCGGCACCGGCGTACTGCCCTAGCCGCACGCGCCAACGAGCTTCTCCACGGCGCGCAGCACCGACGCGTCGGCAGTCACGCTCGCAGTTTCGCGAAACGAAACCCAACGCACGGCGCTCACCTCGTCGCTCACCGTGAGCTCCCGGTGCACTGCGCGAAACGCGAAGCGAAGGTCGAAGTGCTCGTGGGAGGGCTCGGCTCCCCGCGCCGGAATGGGGTGGATATCGACGTCGAAGAGGGTATCGGAGCCGAGCAGCGGCTCGAGCTCCGTTACCCCCGTCTCCTCGGCGACCTCACGACGCGCCGCGGAGGCCACGTCGCGATCGTCCGGATCCACGTGTCCGCCCGGCTGCACCCAGATGCCGAGCTTTCGGTGAAGCACGAGCAACACCGCGTCGCGCTCGGGCGAGACGACGAACGCGCTCGCCGTGAAGTGTCCCGGCGTGAAAAAGGTCCGATCGAAGGCCCGAGGCAGACGCACGAGCGCTTGCATCCGCTCCCGAAACCCTTGCTCCCGCACGTCGACGGGCGCGTAGCGTGCGAGGAGCGTCGAGAGGGCCGCCGAGTTCATCGCGCCGGGAACTGTGCCTGGGTACGGCGTGCAGAGCAAGACGGCCAGCAGGGACGAGTGCCACGTCCTTGCAACTTCGGAGCGCGTTTTGGCAGAGTGTGCCGGGAAAGGAAACTCTCATGTCGTTGCGCACCCTGCTGGTCCTGGCACTGCTCGTCGGTTGTGGCGGATCGAAGCCCGCCGAAACGCCTTCGGGACCGACCGGAGAGGCCGAACCGCTCGGCGACCGCAAGTTCGACGACCTCCCGCCGGGCAAGAAGGGCGAATACATGAAGGCCGTCGTGCTGCCGCAGATGACCAAGGTGCTGCAGCAAAGCCCGGAACCGGAGCATTTCACGAACGTGACCTGCGCGACGTGTCACGGGCCCTCCGCGAAGCAGGGGAACTTCGAGATGCCGACGGCGAGCTTGCCCAAGCTCGGCGCCTTCGAAGCCGAGATGGAAGCCCACCCGAAGATGACCCGGTACATGGCCGAGGTCGTGGTTCCCGAAATGGCGCGGCTCTTGAACGAAGCGCCGTTCGACCCGGGAACGGGCCAGGGCTTCGGCTGCTTCGGCTGCCACATGAAGAAGGAGTAGGCCGGCGTCCTCGCTCCCGAGCGGCCATCGTCCGGCAACGGTCGAGAAACGAAAAGGCGCCGAATCGAGCGCCTGGGCGGAAGGGGCGGCGCGTGCCGCCCCTTCGAGGGATCGGGTCAGACCAGGCCGAGGTCTTCGGGGAAGCCGAGCATCAGGTTCATGTTCTGAATGGCGGCCCCGCTCGCTCCCTTGCCGAGGTTGTCGAGAATCGCAACCAGCAGCACGTGGCCCGAGGGATGGGGGAGCACGTGGAGCGCAATCCGGTTCGTGTCGTTGCACGCGCGCGGATCCAGACTGCGCTCGTCGAGCTCGACCGGCTCGGGCGCTGCGAACACCCGAACGAAGCGCTCGCCCGTGTACGCCGCTTGGAGCGCTTCACCGATCTGCCGCGCCGTGACGCCGCGAAGCAACTCCGCGTGGAGCGGGATCTGCACGCGCATGCCCGTGCGAAACGGTCCCACCGCGGGGACGAAGTACGGCTCGTGCGCGAGCCCCGCGTAGGTCACCATCTCGGGAACGTGCTTGTGCACACGCTCGGTGGAGTAAGGAGCTTCGAATGGGAGGGACAGCAGCGCCCTCTCTGGCGCCTCCCAGCGCTCGATTTTCGCTCTCCCGCCCCCCGTGTACCCGGAGAGCGCATGGCACGTGAGCGGCGCTTTCGCATCCAGCAAACCTGCGCGCACGAGCGGAGCGACGAGCAGGACGAACCCCGTCGGGTAACATCCGGGGTTCGCGACGCGATCGGCGCGACGAATGCGCTCGCGCGCGTCTTTGGTGAGCTCCGGCATGCCGTACACCCACCCCTCGGCGACCCGATGCGCGGTGCTCGCGTCGAGCACGCGCGTGCCGGCCTCCTGCGCCCAACGTGCCGCGACGCGAGCCGCGTCGTCCGGGAGACACAGAATCGCGAGATCCGCATTGGAAATGGCCTCGCGGCGCGCCGAATCGTCCTTCCGGAGCGCGTCCGGAAGCGTCACGAGCTCGATGTCCGAGCGGCCGGCAAGCCACTCACGGATCCGAAGCGCCGTAGTTCCAGCTTGCCCGTCGATGTACACCTTGGGTCGCATTGCCTCGCGGCGGCTTATAGCGCATCGGCCGTCTTCTGGACGCCGGGCTGACGCTTGGGCGCCTTTTCGGCCGGGGCGCCAGTCTTCCTGAAAAATCACAGGTCCCCCGCGGAGCGAGCGCTCCATGGCACACTGCCCGCGCGCCGGACCCCTGTTGGGCGTCCGCCGGGTCCCCCTTTCCAATTCCAATGCATCGCTTGCGGCTCCTCCCCGCGCTGGTGGCGGGTTTTGCCATCGGCCTCGGCTGTGGCGGCGCCGAGCCGGTCGTGCAGCGGCCGTCCGAGGTACCACGCGCGGAAGCGGGGCCGCGCCCCGCGCGCGCGAGGGCAAAAGCGCGGCATGGACCCCCGGAGGAGCGGCCGTCCGCGCCGCCCACCGAGCCCGTCGAGATCGATCCGACCGAGATCGTGTTCGCCTTGCGCGGGCGCGAAGCCGACGTCGAAGCCTGCCGACGAGAACCGAGGAAGCGAGGGCTGATCCAGCTCGCCTGGGGCATCGACCGAGACGGCGCGGTGGAAGACGTCGAAGTCCAGCGCTCGACCGTCGGCGACCCCGACGTCGAACGCTGCTTGGTCGAGCACGTGAGCTCGCTCCGCTTCAATCGAGCCGCGGAGGCCCGCACGGCGCGGTGGACGTTCGTATTCGGCCTCGAAGGCGAGCCGCCCTCGAAGAAGAAAAAGAACAAGGCGTGGCGCTCGAAGAAGCGCCGCCGCTCCGCCCGCGCCGAGCGTGGCGTCGCGATCGAGTCGTCCTCCCCCGGATGGCTCGAGCCCGACGCGATCGACAGCGTCGTCCAATCCGGGTACCGCTTGTACGCGCACTGTTACCGCGATGGGCTGGCACGCAATCCCAGGCTCGGCGGCGCGGTTCGCCTCCGATTCGTGATCGGGCGAGACGGTTCGGTGCAACAGGTCCGTGACGGCGGGTCCGATTTGCCCGATCCGCGCGTGATCGACTGCGTCGCCCAGACCTTCTTCGCCTTGCGCTTTCCCCGCCCGGAGCGCGGCCACGTCCACGTCCTGTACCGGCGCAAGTTCCACCCGGGGTTGTTGCCGAGGAGGGGCGAGGGGGGGAATTCTGCGGGGGCTCCGCCCCCGCCCTCCCCCCCGGCGGATTTCCCACCCCTCGTCACCCCCCAACGACGGGACCGGGG
>QGUH01000699.1 GCA_003242355.1 Pseudomonadota bacterium | reverse complement strand
AAAGGGGCGCGTCGTTGCGCGCCTCGACGACCCGGGGAGCCTTCCGCTCGACGGCGTGGAAACGTTGCCCGATGGCAGCCCCAATCTCGGGCGCTGCCCGGACGCCGAGCGCGCCGCGGAGATGGTCGCGCTCGTCGAGCGCATGCGCAAGGAGCAGGACTCGATCGGCGGCGTGAGCGAGATCGTCGCGACCGGTGTTCCCGCGGGGCTCGGCGAGCCGGTGTTCGACAAGCTCAAGGCCGACCTCGGCAAGGCGCTGTTCAGCATTCCGGCCGTCATCGGCGTCGAATACGGCATGGGCTTCGCCGGCGCGGTGCTGCGCGGCAGCGAGGCGAACGACCCGTTCGTGTCCGAGCCCGGCGCCGCGGGGCCGAGCATTCGCACGGCGTCGAACCGCCACGGCGGGATCCTCGGCGGCATCTCGTCGGGCATGCCCATCGTCGTGCGGGCCGCCGTCAAGCCGACGAGCAGCCTGCCGCGCGAGCAACCCACCGTCGATCGCGCGGGCAATCCCACCACCATCCGCACCCGCGGCCGGCACGACCCGTGTTTGCTGCCGCGCTTCGTGCCGATTGGCGAGGCGATGGTTGCCATCGTGCTCGCGGATCACTATCTCCGACAGCGCGCACAGCGCGGAGGCAGCCCATGAAGCGCATCGACCATCGCGGAGGCTGGGTGCTCGCGAATCAGTATCTCGGGCAGCGCGCACAACGCGGAGGCAACCAATGAAGCGCATCGACTATCGCGGAAGCTGGGTGCTCGTTACGGGAGCGTCGTCGGGCATCGGCGTGGCGTTCGCGCGCACGCTCGCCCATCGCGGCGCCAACCTCGTGCTCACGGCGCGCTCGACCGACCGCCTCGAGCGCCTCGCCGCCGATCTCACCCGCAGCAACGGCATGGAGACGCGCGTGGTCAAAGCCGATCTCAGCGCGCCCGACGGCGTGCGCACGCTGCTCGACGGCGTGGATGCGCTCGGCGTCTCCATCGAGCACGTCGTGAACAACGCCGGCTTCGGCAGCACCGGCCCCTTCCACACGACCCAGCCGGAGAAGGAGAGCGCCATGGTGCGCGTGAACTGCGAAGCCGTCGTCGCCATCGCGCGCCACTTCTTGCCCGAGCTCGTTCGGCGTCGGAGCGGCGGCGTCATCAACGTCGCTTCCGCCTCGGCGTATCAGCCGACGCCGTTCATGGCGACCTACGGCGCCACCAAAGCCTTCGTGCTCAGCTTCTCCCTCGCGCTCTCGGAGGAGCTGCGTGGCAGCGGCGTGCGCATGCTCGCCGTTTGCCCCGGCCCCGTCCCCACGCGCTTCCAGGAAACCGCGGGCCTGCGCCTCGGCCGCCTCCTCCGCTTCTCCCGGCTCGAAGCGGCCGAAGTCGTCGAAGCCGCCCTCGACGCCTACGACCGCAACGCCCCCGTCGTCACCCCCGGCACCCTTCCCTCCCTTTCCGCCCGCGCCGCCGGCGTCCTCCCCCGCAGCATCGTCCTGCGCGCCGCCCGCTGGGTCTTCGAACACCGCGGCGACCCCGCATTGGCGCAAAACAAGTAGCTCTCGAGCGCCGCACCACCGCATTTCCCGGTGCGGGAAGAATGGTGCGCTTCGCAGCACGAGCGACGTCCCGAGTCGGCGAGCCCTGTTCGCCTCCTGACTCGGAACAGGCGAGTGCAGACTTACTTCGCGACCATCCTGCGCGATGGTTCCGTCGCGTGGATCGTCGAAGACGCCGGATCGAAATCAGCGAGGTCACGACGAACACACTCGCTCGCCCGCGGACGGTGATGGGCAGCGGTCCTTCGCTGTGCGCTCGGGCGCACGAGCGCGCTGAAGTGTGTCTTGGCCTCGTGGAGGCTCCGGGAACGCTCGCGTGTTGCGCGTTCGAAGGGTCGCGTCCGTGTTCGGTCGGATGGCTTGTTCCGCGGCGACGCTCTGAAACGTGTAACCATTCATCGCTTACGAAACTCGCAGGGCGCATGGGGTATCTCGTGAACTCGTGCTGTCGCGGCCACGATTGGGAGGCTTTCCGCATTCTGTAACCACTCATCGCTTACGTGACTCGCAGGGCGCACGGGGCATCTCGTGAACTCGTGCTGTCGAAGCCACGATTGGGAGGCTTTCCGCATTCTGTAACCACTCATCGCTTACGAGCTCGCAGAGCGCACGGGGCATCTCGTGAACTCGTGCTGTCGCGGCCACGATTGCGAGGCTTTTCGCGGTAGGTCGCGTACGCGGCTCGCACCGCCCGGTTCAAGCGCGCCGCGGTAAGCCGCGCACGCGGCTCGCAGCGCCGGTTGGCGCGCGCTCATCGAGGGAGCTCGAGAACGACCACGCTCGCTCATCCCGTACGCCTGCGACACGCGGTTCCCCGCGCGCGCTCATCGAGGGAGCTCGAGAACGACCACGCTCACTCATCGGGCGTCGAGACCGTTCACTCGTGGAGGGGCAAGGCGGCTTGGTGGCACATGGTTTGCTAAGTTCGCTCGCGCGATGGCTCGGGATGCGTGGTTGGTCGCGGTGTGGTCGGCGCGGGGGAGGGCCGCGCTTGCCCGTGGGATCTACGCGGCGTCCGTGCTCGGCTTGTTGTCGAACGACCACGTGTTCAAAGGGGGCGCGTGGTTGCCGGGCTGGGTCACGGGAAAGCTCAGTGATTTCTTCGGCTTGATCGTCGCGCCGATCACGCTGACGGTTTTGTTTGCGCGGCTGTCGGCGCGCAGGGCGGCGGGGGAGGGCGGGAACGCGTGGTCGAGGGCCCTCGGGTTTGCGCTGCCGGTTGGTGTTTTCGTGGCGACGGAGCTCTCGCAGGCAGCGGCCGACGGGTTTGCGGAGCTCGTCTCTATGACAGGATTGTCATGGCGGCTCTGGAGCGATCCGACCGACCTTGCGGCGCTCGTCGTTTTGCCGGGCGCCTGGGTGCTTGCTGGTTGGCTTTTGGCGTGCGAGCCGTGGGAACCGCGCGTCGGGTTGGGGCGGGGTCCGCTGCTGATCGGCGCGCTCGCGTGTAGCGCGTCGGGGTACCCCAAGGGGCATCAGGCGCGTGCGTACCTCGTCAATCGCCTGTACGAGCCGGTGGAGGTCGACGTCGCCGAGCACCGCGGGAGGTTCGATTGTGAGAACGCGTACGTGCGCCTCGCGCCGGGGCTGCTCCGGCACGAAGACTTCCACAATACGGAACGCTACGTTCTCGAGCGGAAGTCCCTTGTACACATCTCGAGCCCCCCGAACCGGACCAAGATCCGTATTCCGTCTTTCTCTTTAAAAAAAAAAA
>QGUH01000698.1 GCA_003242355.1 Pseudomonadota bacterium | reverse complement strand
TTTTTTAATATTACAGTCTCCCCCTATTATTCCCCTTACCTCTTTCTCCGCAGCCTCAGATTTTTTTAAGAGCCGGGCTCGCCGCCCCTCGAGCACCCCGACGCGACTCGCGTGCGCTCGTCGCGGGCTCGCTGCGCTCGCGGGGAAGTGACGGCGAAATGCCGAGCAAACGGCGAGCTTCGGTGTGACTCGTAAAGCGAAGCAACGCGCCGTTCCTGTGACTCACTCCGGGCCCCCTCGCGCCGGAGAACGGCCCAAGGAGCCGCGGAGCACCCGCCGGCGAAGTGGCCGAGGTTGAGCTCCCGCACAGCTGCACATAAGCCGGGCGGCACTGGAGCCCGTCGCGGAGCGACGCGCGAAGCGCGGCGCGGAGCAGGGCGGGGCCTTCGAGCGAGCTGCCGCGTGACGCCGATAGGCCCCACGAGTCCAAGCGTTGCCCACTAGGCGGCGTCTACACCGCTGCTCTTCGATAGCGGGAGCGACCCTCGGCCCGCCGCCGGAGGGTGCTTCGCGGCGACGAGCCGTTCTCCGCCGACCTCTCCGACGCGACTCGCTGCGCTCGCGGGAAGTGACGGCTGAGTGAGTTGACGACGGTTCGTTTCGGGGTGGGGCCCGAAACCTGAGGGACGTTCCGATCGCGGGTCGAGCCGCGATTTTCTGCTTGCGCCTATTTGATCACGCGCAGGTACGGCGGGAGCTCGCGGTGGGGACGGGCGGGGGGGGTGACGTCGGACTTGGTCGTGTCGGGTTTCTGCGGGCTTTGCGCGGGCTCGGGTTGGGCACGCTGCGTGCGCGTCGACCGATCCTTGTCGGCGCGTTCGGGGCGCGGTTTGCGGGCGCGTCGCGCCTTGGGTCTCGCGTCGGCGGCGGGTTCCGGCGCCGAGCGCTGTTGCTCCGGAACCGCGTGGAGCTTGGCCTTTTCCTTCGCCTGCTGGCGCGCCGCTTGCGCGGCGACCTCGGGCGGCACGTCTTCCGGCCAAACCATGCCGCGCCCGTTTTCACCGATCAGGGCGAAGACGGACGTCCACGGGATGCGACAGAAGTGCGGGCTCCGGTTGAAGCTCAGCGTACAGGAGAGCGCGTCGTCGGAGACCTCGAGGTCCGGGATGGGCACGGCCATGTTCAACCCCACCTGGAGCACGAGCTGCGGTTGCTTCTTGAACCAGGGAGGGACCCGGACTGCCTCACTTCGAGGGTCGAGGTGTACGAACACCGTGGACTGCTCGAGCAGCGCGAGCGCCACGTCCTTCTTGGCGGGCAGGCGGGGAGGCGAAGCCATCGCTCCTCGACCCATAGCGCCCTCGGGCCGCGAAGGCCAGTGCGTCGGCCGGAGTCTCCTTCCGCGGTCCTCGGCCCCGCCGCCAGACGTCGTCAGGTGTCGATGTCGGTGGAAGGCGTGTAGAGACGGCGCAGCTCCCCCTGGGTTCGCGGGCCGATGTCGCTCCATGCCTCGAGCCTCAGCGCGCACTCGGCCAGTGTCGCCGTCGCCATCCGTTCCCGGCGCTGCGTGAGGTGCTGCAAAAGATCCTCGATTCCCGGGTTGTGTCCCACCACGAGCACGCGGTCGGCGCTTCCGCCCCACCGACGCAGCGCTTCGAGATAGGCCACGGGCCCGGACAAGTAGAGCTCGTCGAGCACGTGGAGGTTTCCCCCATACCCCGTCGCTTCGATCACCGATTGCGCCGTGTCGCGCGCGCGCACCGCGCTCGAGGTCAGCACCAAGTCCGGCACGAGCGACGCCTCGCGGAGCATCGCGCCCACGCGCTCTGCGCTGCGCACGCCGTCGGTCGTGAGGGGCCGAGCGTGGTCGGTGGTGTCCACGTCGCGCGCCCGGGCATGACGCAGCAGGAGCAGCGTCTTCATGCGTCGAGCATCTCCGTTCTACGGCCGGTCGGCAACCATTCGCGCTCGGCGCGTCCGAGCGGCATCGCGCGCCCCGGCCCCGAGCGCGGGTTCGAGCGCCGGGGAGCGACCGCGCGGGGGAGCCCGTTGGGTTCCGAGTGCGCCCCGGGGGCCGTGCTGGTGCCGGGCGGCGCCGCGCTATAGGTTTGGTCGCACGCTCGCGACATTCGGAATGAGCCCGCGCATCTTGGTCGTGGAGGACGAGCCGGCGATCGCCGAGTCGGTCGCGTATGCGTTGCGGCGCGACGGCTTCGCGACCCTGGTCGCGGCCACGGCGGCGGAGGCCGAGCGCGCGATCGCCGACGTCGAGCTCGTCATCCTCGACTTGATGCTGCCGGACAGCAGCGGATTCGACCTCATCGCGAGCTTCCGCAAGCGTGGGCTGCCGACGCCCATCATCGTGTTGTCGAGTCGCGACGACGAGGCGGATCGCATCGCCGCGCTCGAGTCCGGCGCCGACGACTACGTGACGAAACCGTTCTCGCCGCGCGAGGTCGTCGCACGCGTGCGCGCCGTTCTGCGGCGTGTGCCCGGTCAGGCGCGGCGCACTGCCGACGTCCCCATCCGGGTCGAGCTCGAAACGCGGCGCGCGTACGTCGAGAGTCGTGAGCTCGAGCTCACGCGCGTCGAGTTCGATCTGCTCGCGTGCCTCGTGCAGAGCCCGGGGCGCGTGTTCACGCGCGCACAGCTCATCGATCGCGTGTGGGGAGACGGCTTCGCGATCACCGATCGGACCGTCGACTCGCACGTCAAGGCGTTGCGCCGCAAGCTCTCCGAGGTCGGCGCGGATCCGGCCGTGATCGAAACGGTGCGCGGCGTCGGCTTTCGCGTGGCGGGCTCGGCGCCCGAAACGTCCCGATGATGCGACTCGTCGTCGTCGCCGTTGCGGCGATCGGGCTCATCCTGTTCGTCGCGTTCGTCGTTTCGCGGCTTCTGCGCTCGCGAACGCGCGGGATGAGCATCCGTATGCAGGTGTTCCTCGCGCTCGCCACGATCGTGGGCACGTTCGGGCTCGGCGTCGGCGTGCTCGTCGTCGATCGCGTGGAGGCGCGCGCCGTCCGCCTCGCGACGCAAGCGGCGGAAGACGAAGCCGTGGCGCTCGCGGGCATCCTCTCGGGTGAGCTCGATCGCACCGCCCGCGGCATCGACGAGCTCGCACGGCGGCTCGAGGACGAGCGCCGTCGGGGCGCCGACCTGCGCTTCGTGCTGCTCGATGCGCACCAGCGCGTGCTCTTCCGGCCCAAAGGGACGCCCGACCCGGCCGATGCGTCGGTGGCCGCCGAGCGCCCATCCGCGGCGGCGGCGAGGGCCGCCGGCACCGGGGCCGGGCGCAAACGAAGGGGGCGGGGCGGAAACAGAG
>QGUH01000697.1 GCA_003242355.1 Pseudomonadota bacterium | reverse complement strand
AATCTAACTTTTCCTTTTGTGGGGAGGCTTAAGTTGTGTAAAAAGAGGCACCAGGAGCCGCCCGAGCTTGCTCCGCAAAAGCGAGTGCCCGAGCGCGATCGCGCCGAGCAAGAGCACGGCATTCACGTAGTAGAGGACGACCTTCGCGGAATCGGTGCGGATGTCCCAGCCCGCGAGGGTCTTCAAGTCGGTGATGCCGTTGACGCCGCCGGTATGGCCCTGTTGCCCGATGATGAGGATCGACAGAATCGAGGCGATGGCCTGCGTGATGATCGCGAAGTAGACGCCGCCGACGCGCCGCTTGAACATCGCCAGCCCCAGCACCAGCGCGAACAGCCCCGGAAGCAGCGGCACCGCGAGCAGCGTGAACACGAGGCTCTCGAACGGCACCCAGAACGCCGGCAACGCCGTCAGCTGATTCCAGTCCATGAAATCGGGGATGCCGGGCGTGCTCTGGATTGCCGTGCTCTCCGGATCCGACGCCTCGAGCTTGAGGAACATCGCCATGCAGTAGCCGCCGAGCCCGAAAAACACGCCTTGCCCCAGGCTCAGAATCCCGCCGTGCCCCCAACACAGCACGAGCCCGATGGCCACGAACGCATACGTGAGATACTTGCCGACGAGATTGAGGCGAAAGACGCTCAACCCGAGCGGAAACACCACGAGCAGGAGCACCGCGAGCAGCACGAAGGAAACGAGCGCTCGCCCGGAAGGGCTCTCGAGCGTGCGCCGCAACGCGCCGAGCGGCGCGAACGACGCCGACTTTTCGACCGCGGCCATGGTCAACGCCTCACTTTCATGGTGAACAGGCCTTCCGGGCGCACCATCAGAATCAGGATGGCGAGCGAGAGCGTGATCACCTTCGCCATCGACCCGGTCATGAAGAACTCGGTGAGCGCCTGCGCCTGCGCGATGCCGAAGGCGGAGGCGATCGTCCCGATCAGGCTCTCGGCGCCGCCGAACACGACGACCAGGAACGTGTCCACTATGTACAGCGATCCGCTCGTCGGCCCGGTCGAGCCGATCGTGGTGAACGCGGCGCCCGCCACACCGGCGAGCCCACAGCCGATCGTGAACGTGAGCTTGTCGACGAACCCGGTGTCGATTCCGGCGGCGTCCGCCATCGCGCGATTTTGCATGGTGGCCCGGATCCGCACGCCGATTCGCGTGTACGAAAGCCCGAGAAACACCCCGGCGGTCAAGAGCACGGTGAGGCCAATCACGAACAGTCCGTTGATCGGGATATCGATGGACGGTGTCGGCTTGACCGAGCCCATCAACCAATCCGGCAGCGTGGCGCTCACCTCGCGGGCCCCGAACGTCGAGCGGAAAACCTGCTGGAGGATGAGGCTCACGCCCCAGGTCGCGAGCAGCGTGTCGAGCGGCCGCCGGTACAGGTGGCGAATCAACGCGTGCTCGAGCAACAGGCCGAGCCCGCCCGCGAGCACGAACGCGAGCACGACGGCGACGAGGAAGTATCCGTCGTGCAGCCACGGGGCCACGCTCGTCGTGAGCTCCGAGAGCAGGAACGTCGTGTACGCCCCGATCGTCAGAAACTCCCCGTGCGCCATGTTGATGACGCCCATCTGGCCGAAGATCACGGCCAACCCGAGCGCCATGAGGAGGAGCACGCAGAACGTGCTCAACCCGTTGAAGGCTTGCATCAGCCAAATCGAGCTCTCGGCCATACGTTCACCGCTTTCGTTCGAATTCGTCCGCGACACGGCTCGACGCTTCGATCGCCCGGCTCTTCCTTCGAGCGCGGTCGCTCATTGGTACCCCTCCGGGAACGGATTCGGCTCGATCAGGTCGGACTCGTAGAGCACCTTGAACTGCCCGTCGAGCTGCACCTCGCCGATGCGGAGGCGGCTCCACAGGTGGTGATTCTCGTGGATCTTCACGTAGCCCTCGGGCGCCGTGGTGAGCTCGATTCCGGGAGACGCGGCCACCACCTCGTCGACCTCGAAGCTCTGCGCCTTCTCGACGGCGGCTTTCCACAGCCAGGGGCCGAGATACGCGGCCTGAGTCACGTCCCCGATGACCGACTTCTCTCCGTACTTTTCCTTGAACGCCTTGACGAACTTTTCGTTGTTCTCGTTGTCGAGGCTCTGAAAGTACTTCATGGCCGCGTAGAACCCGACCATGTTTTCGCCGCCGATCCCGAGCAGCTCGTCCTCGGTCACGGAGATGGTGAGGAGCGTTTGATTCTCGGCGGTGACGCCAGCCGCCTTGAGCTGCTTGTAGAAGGAGACGTTGCTGCCGCCGACGACGATCGCGTACACCGCGTCGGGTTTCTGCATCTTGATCTTGTTGATGAGCGAGCCGAACTGCGTGTGCCCGAGCGGGTAATACTCCTCACCCACCACTTTGCCTTTCAGCTTCTTTTCGATGTGCTTTCTGGCAATCTTGTTCGAGGTCCTCGGCCAGATGTAATCGGAGCCGATCAGGAAGAAGGTCTTGGCGCCCTTCGTTTGGTGGAGCCAGTCGAGGCCGGCGATGATCTGCTGGGTCGCTTCTTGACCGGTGTAGATGACGTTCTTCGATTGCTCGAGCCCTTCGTAGAACGTCGGGTAGTACAAAAGGCCGTTCTCTTTCTCGAAAATGGGCAGAACGGCCTTGCGCGACGCCGACGTCCAGCAGCCCATCACCGACGCCACGCGATCGTTGACCAGGAGTTTCTTCGCCTTTTCGGCGAACGTGGGCCAGTCGCTCGCGCCATCCTCCTGGATGATTCTGATTTTCCGCCCGAGGACGCCGCCGCTCGCGTTGATCTGCTCGATGGCGAGCCGCTCGGCCTGAATCGAGCCCGTCTCGCTGATGGCCATGGTGCCGGTCGCGCTGTGGAGCTGACCGACGACGACTTCCGTGTCCGTGACGGCGAGGCCGCGCGTGCTCGGGAGTTTCGCCGCCGTGTCCCGCTCGACCGTCGCGGCCGCTGCGGGCGTGCTCCCCTTGGTGTCACAACCCGACGTCGCGGCCATCGTCGAGACGGCGAGCGCGAGAAGGCACCCTCGCAAGATCGCCTGAAAGCGCTGAGTGTCCATTTTCGTTTCCTCCGTGGGGCGCACGCGGACGTGCGCCCGACACGTCGGGCGACGTCACCGTGAGCTCCTGTTCGGTGGAGCAACGAATAAGTGGGCGCTCGTTTCCCAATCGTATGGCAGCGATAGCGTGCACGTAAATCTATATTTCCTACCATTCGAGTCACGGATCGAAGACGGAACACGACCCGAAACGGCGAATTACCCATTCGGCGAAAGATGCTCGTTG
>QGUH01000696.1 GCA_003242355.1 Pseudomonadota bacterium | reverse complement strand
CGGCACGGTCGCCGACCTCGAGCAGCGGTAGGTCCGCCATGAGCACGAGCGCTCCGCGTGCGCCGCGCACCGCGAGCACGGAAAGACCCGCGTCCACGACGCTCGCGAGCGTTTTCGGACCCACGGAATCGAGCAACGCGTGTGCTCCACGCACGCGGGCCGCGGCGGCGACGCCGAGCGAGTCGGTCGCGACGATCACCCCCTCGACGGCCCGCGACCGTGCCACGACGTCGAGCACGTGGTCGAAGAGGGCGCGAGCGAACGCCGTGCGCGCTTCGTCGGAAAGCACGGGCGAAAGTCGCGATTTGCCGCGCTCGAATGCCTTCACCGGCACGAGCGCCCAGAGCGGATGCGGCGTCATCCGAGGAGCTCGGCCGCGAACGCGAGCGTCTCGCGCGCGAGCCGCTGGCGATCGGCCCGCGATCGCATCACGGTGTCGGTGGCGTACACCGCGACGCCCTCGATCTGCCGTTCGTCGCCACGCTCGACCACGATGCCGCGCAAAAGCGCTCCGTAGTGGCGCGCGATGGCAGCAGCGCTCGGGGCCACGCCGGCGAGCGCCGGGATCATCGTCGCGAGCGGCCCCTTGACGGCGCGTCCATGGACGATCGGGCTGACCGCGACGACGGGCTTCGCCGCCAGCGCGGCACGCACCCCGTCGAGCCCCAGGATGGGGTCGATGGACACGTAGGGATTCGAGGGCGCGATCAGCACGAGGTCCGCAGCCCCGATCGCCTCGAGCACGCCTTCCGCGGGCGGCGGACGAGCGTCCCATCGGATCCCACGCACGGCGGGCCGCGCACCGCGGCGGACGAGCCAGTCCTGGAACGTTAGCGTCCCTTCGTCGACCGTTTCGACCAACGTGCGACATGGCGCATCCGTCATCGGCAGCACCCGCACCGCGATTCCGAGCGCCCCGCACAGCCGAGTGGTGATCGCGCTCAGCGATTCGCCTCGCCGCAGCTCGGCCGTGCGCAAAAGGTGGGTCGCCAGATCCCGATCGCCCAAATGGAACCAGTCGGGGCCGCCATACTGGCGCAGCATCGCCATCGCGGCGAACGTCTCTCCCGCGAGCCCCCAGCCCCGCAGCTCGTCCCCCACCGCAGCCAGCGTGTACATCACCGTGTCGAGGTCGGGGCACACGTAGAGCCCCAAGTGCTCGAAGTCGTCGCCCGTGTTGACGATCGCGGTGAGCGCTGCGCTGGGCAACTCTCGCGCCAAGCCGTCGAGAAAACGACCGCCACCAACGCCTCCCGAAAGCGCCACGACGCGCTCGAGCTTCATGCGTTCCTCCCGTCCATCGCTAGACTGATCGCAAGTCGCGCTCCGCACGATCCCGGACGCGACGGAAGGACGGAGCACCCATGCGCATCGGAATCGTGGGCGGCACGGGAAAAGAAGGGGGAAGCCTGGCCGTGCGCTGGGCGCGCGCGGGGCACGCGGTGACCCTCGGGTCGCGCGACGAAGAAAAGGCGCGCGCTCGAGCCGCAACACTCACCGCCCGAGGATTCGGCACGATCGCGGGCGCCCACAACCGGGACGCGGCGCGGAACGCCGACGTGGTCGTGCTGACCGTGCCGTACGCCGCCCACACCTCGACGCTGCGCACGCTCCGACCGGAGCTCGCCGGAAAAGTGTTGCTCGACGTGACGGTGCCGCTTTCTCCGCCGGAAATCGGCCGAGTTCGGTTGCCGAACGGCCGCGCCGCAGCGCTCGAAGCGCAGGCGCTCCTGGGTCCGGAAACGAGCGTCGTCGCGGCGTTGCACCACGTGAGCCACACGGTGCTCGCCGACCCCGATGCCGAGGTGCGCTGCGACGTCCTCGTCGCGACCGACGACGAAGGAGCGCGCTCGCGCGTCCTCGGCCTGGTGCGCGACCTCGGGTTGCGCGCGCTCGACGCCGGTCCGCTCGACAATGCGGTGGCGCTCGAGGCGCTCACCGCCGTGCTCCTGCACCTCAACGTGCGGTACGGAGCCAAGGGGGCGGGCGTCCTTTTCTCCGGGCTGCCCGAATCCGGGTGACTCGCGACTCCCGTGCGTCCACCGGATGCGGATGCGCACGCGCCCACGGTCCGCCGTCCGCCGCAGCGGCGTCGCGTCGTCCTCCTTCGCCTCGGCCACGTCGACGAAGTCTGTCAGCAGACAGACGGTGTACCAGGCCGCCGAAGCCCGACGGAGCTTTCGTGTTTTCGCTCTCGTGAGGGCCGCACCGATCCCGAGGTCCGCGACTCGATCCGACGGTCCTTCGTCTTTTCGCTCCCGGCCGAGCGTCGCCTCGATTCGAGATCCCGAGCTCGATGGTGCACCACACCGTCGGAACCCGACGCAGCTTTCGTGTTCTCGCTCGAGTGGGCGTCTTCTCGCTCGGGAAATCCGCTCGCTTCGTTCGCGCTGCCGCCTCGCGGATGCGCTTCGACCGAACGCGTGCCGTCACCCGTCGGTCCGTTTCGCAGGGGCGGCTCGCGCCGCCCCTCCCCGATTCGTCGCGCCCCTTCCACGCGGGCGCTCTGTTCGTCGCGGTTCTTCGGATGTTTTACGACGCGTTCCCAACCGTTCGTCGCTCTTAGGGGCGTGATTGCTTCGCTCGCGGAATGCAAGCAACGCTCATGGCCGCGCAGTGCAGGACGCCGCGTGAAACGGAGCCCTGCCAGAGCCGAGCGATCCCTGCACGTTGATGGGTGCCGACGACCAGCAAATCGGCCCCTTGTTCCGACGCCACCTGGGTGAGGTGCCCATCCACGCGTCCCCATCCCGCCCGGACGACGTACGCGGTGGATCCCGGACCGTTCTCCTCCCCCTGCCCGCGCGCTCCCTCCCCGCTCGCCCACTCCTCGAGCTCCTGCACGAGCACCCGTTCGACGTCTGGGCGCAAGTGATCGAGCGGCACGGGCGTCGAGCTCCCGAGGCGCTCGTGCTCCGCGGCAGGCCAGGCGATGCGCGCCACGATCAGGTCGCAGGGACCGACCGCGCGGAGCCCGCGCGCCCACGCGAGCGCCGCTCGCGCGAGCTCCGTGCGTTCGACGCCCACGACGACGCGCAGGGCCTTTTCTCCCCGCAGCCAGGCTTCGAGCCCTCGAGCTTCGCGCACGACGAGGACCGGCAGCGAGGATGTTTGAACGACGCGCTCGGCCACGCTCCCGAGCAGCCAGAGCTGTTGCCGCGTCTTGCCGAGGGAGCCGACCACGATCAGCCGGGCCCCGCCGCGTTCCGCCCGGCGCGCGAGCACCTCGTGAGGCGGGCCGACGTCGAGGATCGGCGCGACTTCGGCCCCGAGATCCGCTCGCAACG
>QGUH01000695.1 GCA_003242355.1 Pseudomonadota bacterium | reverse complement strand
GTCCATGACGGTTCTCTCCAACCGGCTGTCGTACACGTTCGACTTGCGCGGCCCGAGCGTCACCGTGGACACCGCTTGCTCGTCTTCCCTGGTCGCGACGCACCTCGGCTACGAGGCCATCGTGCACGGTGGGGCGTCGCTCGCGATCGTGGGCGGCGTCAACGTCATGCTGTCGCCCGCCACGACGGTGGCCATGTGCAAGGGGCAGTTCCTGGCTCCGGATGGGCGGAGCAAAACCTTCGACGCGAGCGCCGACGGCTACGGACGCGGCGAAGGGGCGGGCGTGGTCGTGCTCAAGCCACTCGAGAGCGCGATCCGCGATGGCGATCGGATCTATGCGGTGTTGCGGGCCACGGGCGTGAACCAGGACGGGCGCACCCAGGGAATGCCGCTGCCGAACGAGGACGCTCAGCGCGAGCTGTGCGCTGCCGTCCTCGCCAAATCCGGTCTTCGACCGGAAGACATCCGGTACGTGGAGGCGCATGGCACCGGCACGCGCGCTGGAGATCCCGTCGAGGTGCGCGCTCTCGCCTCCGTGTACGGGCGCGATCGGAACGCGCCGCTCGTGATCGGATCCGTGAAGACGAACATCGGGCACCTCGAAGCAGCCGCCGGCGTCGTCGGCCTGATCAAGGCGGTGCTCACACTCCACCATCGAGAGATTTTCCCGATTCGCGCGCTCGAAAGACCGAATCCCGACATCCCCTTCGAGGCGCTGAACGTCCGAGTCGCCACCGAGAGCAGCCCGCTCTCGGGAAGCGACGTCCAGCACGTCGCCGTGAACGCGTTCGGCTACGGCGGAACCAACGCGCACGCGATTCTGAGCGAGTGGCGCGACCCGTCTTTGGCCGGCGCGGGTCCCCGCGAGGGGTCTGCACGCCGAGGAACGCGCCTGGTCCCGGTTTCCGCGGCCTGCACGGAGTCCCTCAAGGCGCGAGCGGCCGCGCTGGCCTTTGCGATCGCGGCCGAACCCGACGCGTGGCTCGACTTCGGCTACGCGCTCGCTCGACGGCGCGCGCACCTCGAAGAGCGCGCGGTTCTGCTCTGCGACTCCGCGGCGGAGCTCGAAACGGAGCTCGAAGCGCTCGCCGCGGGTCGGTCGAGTGAGCGCCAGATCGTCGGCAGAGCGCCGCGCGAGCGCCGGCTGCTCTGGGTGTTCACCGGAATGGGGCCCCAGTGGTGGGCGATGGGCCAAGAGCTCTACCGCGACGAGCCCGTGTTCCGCGCGGTCGTCGACCGGATCGACGCCGTGTTTCGAGAAGCCGCGGGCTGGTCGATTCTCGAAGAGATGCTGCGCGATCAGAAAGAGTCGCGCATGACCTCGAACGCCGTGGCGCAGCCGGCAAACTTCGTGATCCAGGCCGGCCTGATCGAGCTTTTGCGCGCGCACGGTGTTCCGGCGCACGGCTATCTCGGTCACAGCGTGGGTGAGGTCGCCGCGGCCTATGCCAGCGGGTGCGTGTCCCTCGAAGACGCGACGCGCCTCGCCTACCACCGCAGTCGGATCGTCCAAACGAGAGCCGGCAAGGGCACGATGTTGGCCGTGGGCATGGCCCCCGAAGCGGTGTCCGAGCTCCTTCGCGACGGCGAGGACGTCGCGATCGGCGCGTACAACTCGGCGCGCTCGGTGACGCTCTCGGGAGCACGTCCGGCGCTCGAGCGCGTTGCCGCCGAGCTCGCCCAGCGCGGCGTGTTCCACCGCTTCGTGCCCGTGGAGGTCGCCTACCACAGCCCGCACATGGACGGCCTGCAGGCGGACTTCGAGACCGCGCTCGCGTGGCTCCGGCCGCAGGCGCCGAATGCGCCCTTGTACTCCACCGCGTACGGCTGCCGCGTCGAGAGCGCGCTGCACGACGCTCGGTACTGGTGGGACAACGCGCGGCACCCCGTCTTGCTCTCGCACGCGCTCGACCTCGCGCTCGAGGACGGCTATTCCGCGTTCCTGGAGATCGGGCCCCACCCGGTTTTGGCGGCATCGATCCGCGAGCAGTGCGAGGCCCACCGAAAGGAAGGCAAGACGTTCTTCTGCCTCAAGCGCAAGGAGCCGGAAGCCCGCACGCTCGCGCGCGCCGTCGCGGAGCTGCACGTCTCCGGCGTCGCGCTCGACTGGTCCCGTCAATATCCCGAGGGCTCCCTCCGCCGGCTCCCTCGCTATCCCTTTCAGCGAAAGCGCCACTGGACCGAGTCGCGGGGCGCCGCCCAAATGCGTCTCGGTGCGAAGGACGAGCCGTCGTTCTTCTCGGAGCACGAGCCCGGGCCGACCCCCCGCTTCGTTGCGGACCTCGGGCGCCCGGCGTTCGCGTATCTCGCCGATCATCGCATCCAGGGCGTGCCGATCTGCCCGGGGGCAACGTACGTGGAAGCCGCGCTGCAGGCGAGCACCGAGCTCGATCCCGAACGCGCGGAGCACGTGCTCCGCGATCTTCGCTTCGAGCGCACGCTCCTGCTTCCGGAGCACGACGCTCTCTCCCTCTCGGTCACGGTGCGCCCCGACGACGGCGCCTTCACCATCCACGCGCGTACGGCCGAGGGCTCGTGGGAGCAGCATGCGCGCGGCGTCCGCGCGGTCGAGGCGCGCTACCGCACCCCGGAGCCGCTCGCGATCGACCGACTCCTGGCAGAGCACGCGGAGGCCGTGTCCGTCCCGGACCTCTATGCTCGGCTCGCCGAGATCGGCCTCGAATACGGACCGCGCTTCCGGAAGCTCGCCGCCGTGAACGTCGCGCGCCTCGGAGAACGCTCCGGCAGTCGCATCCTCGCTCGGCTCGCTCCGCCCGAGCTCCTCGGCATCCCGGCGCGCGTCGAGCCGAGTCTCCTCGACGCCGCGTTCCAGGCCCTGCTCGCGTCGGCGGGCGATCTCACGGCGCCCGTGGTTCCCGTCGAAATCGGAAGGCTACGCTACTTCGCGGGGCGCACGGAGCCCGTGTGGGCCGTCGGGAGTGTGGCGCTCGAGGCCGATGGAAGCCTCCGCGGCGATCTGAGCCTCGCCGACGAAACAGGCCGCGTCGTGCTCGAGCTCAAAGGCGTCGTGTGCCGTCCGTTGGATCAACGCGGGTCGAACGTTCGCGCCGAGACGTGGGTGTGTGAGGAGGCGTGGCTCGCGAGCGAGCCGCGCCCGCGGACCCCGACCGCGGACGAAGAGTGGCTGCTCGTCGGCAGTGCCGCATCGTTCTCGGACCGCCTGGCGCGAGAGCTCGTGCGTCTCGGTGCGCGCGCTTTTAAAAAACTCCGACCCACCAGACCCGTCTTAAAACCCGATTCCCGTCTCTTTTTTAAAAAAAAAAAAAAA
>QGUH01000694.1 GCA_003242355.1 Pseudomonadota bacterium | reverse complement strand
GAACCGCCCGGTGCGGACCCGCATGCCGGGTGGTGTGGCAGGGGTCCCGAGGGATTACCTCGGGCCCCTATGCCGATTTCGGATGCGGCCATCTGATCATGGTGCATGGGCTCGTGTGGCAACTCCGTCCCGTGCGGAGGCCTCGAGCCCGGCGCTGCCGAGCGCGCCCGGGCCGCCTCGGGCGCGTGGTCTGGCGCGTCTGCGCTGACCCCGAGCTCGCCGTCGTCCGATTGTGGCGGGCTCCCTGGGGAGGGCGACCGACGGGGAAGGCGCACACAAAAAAAGCACGGTGAGCAGCAGGAGAAGGGGAGGAGCGCCCGGGCACGCTCTCTGCAGCTCGTTCCGAGCGCTCTCGGGGCGCCGGGGTCGACCTCGGGCGTCGGGGGCGCGAGGAAACGTGATGGGGCCCGTGCTGGTCGTGGAAGACGACGAGGACATCCGCGAAGGAATCGCGGAAGTGTTGCGTGACGAGGGGTACGCCGTGGTGGAGGCGAGTGACGGCGTCGAGGGGCTCGAGCGCGCGGACGCGGAGAACGCGCCGAGTCTCGTTCTGCTCGATCTCACGATGCCGCGCATGAGCGGTCCCGAATTCGTACGCGCGCTGCGCAGTCGCGCTGCATTCTCGCGGGTTCCGATCGTGCTCTTGACGGGTGCGAGCGACCCGCACGACCACGTGCGGGAGCTCGGGGCGGTCGGGGCTCTCCCGAAGCCGTTCTCGCTCGCGGCGTTGATCGACGTCGTCGCGCGAGAGGCTCGCCGCGACGCTTCTTTCTGAGATCGGGTTTCCGGCGGCCCGGATCGTGCCTGGTCGGGGGGCGTTCGGTCGCGAGACGAAGTGAGGCACCGATGGCGAACGGCAGACTGGCCCAGGTTCTGGAGCGGCACCGTGCTCAGCTCTCGAGCGACTGGATCCGGGAGCAAACGGCCGATGGCGTCCTGAGGGACACGCGCATCGACGAGGCAGAGCTACGCGGGCAGTGCGACGAGTTCCTGGCGCTCCTCGTGCGTGCGACCCTCGAGGGAGGCACGAACGTATCGGGTCCGGCGTTCGCACCCGTGCGGGACATGCTCGAGCGCATGGCGCGCTGGCGGGGAGAGCGGGGCTTCACGCCGTCGCAAACGGCGCTGTTCGTGCTGTCGTTGAAGAAGCCGATCTTCTCGAGAATCCGCGTGGACTTCGAGCGCGAGCCGGGCGCGCTGTTCCAGGAAATCTGGCGCGCGACCGAGCTGATCGACTCGCTCGCCCTGCTCACGACGGAAGCCTTCCAGAGGGGGCGCGAGGCGGTGATCGCGCGTCAGCAGGCGGAGATGCTCGAGCTCTCGACGCCCGTCGTCAAACTGTGGGAGGGAATTCTGGCGCTTCCGCTGATCGGCACGCTCGACTCGGCGCGCACGCAGACGGTCATGGAGACGCTGCTGCAGCGCGTGGTCGAAACCGGCTCGGAAATCGTGATCATCGACATCACGGGCGTGCCCACGGTCGACACGCTCGTCGCGCAACACCTCTTGAAGACGGTCTCGGCGGCTCGGCTGATGGGCGTCGAATGCATCATCAGCGGCGTGCGCCCGCAGATCGCGCAAACGATCGTACACCTCGGGGTCGCGCTGTCGGACGTGATCACGAAGGCGAATCTCGCCGACGCGTTCAAGCTCGCACTCTCGAAACGTGGCATGGGAATCGGAGCGCGCACCGGGGGCGTCTGACGCCGAGGGGCGAACCCATGGACCGAATTCCCATTCTCAAGATGGGCGCGTTCTTGCTCGTGACGATCCAGGTCGACATGCACGACAGGCTCGCGATGGCGCTCCAAGACGATCTGTCCAACAAAATCGTCGAGACCGGGGCGCGCGGGGTGCTCATCGACATCTCGTCCCTGGAGATGGTGGATTCGTTCATCGGGCGCATGATCGCCAACATCGCGTCCGTGGCGCGCGTGCTCGACGCCGAGACCGTGGTCGTCGGCATGCGACCGGCCGTCGCCATCACGCTCGTGGAGCTCGGGTTGTCGCTGCACGGGGTGCGGACGGCCCTCGACGTGGAACGTGGGATGGAGTTGCTCGAAACCGCGCTCGCCGATGGGCCTCGGTGATGGTCGATGGTGGTGGTCCGGCGTGCAGCCCTGGAGATCCGGCGCGAGGAAGACATGGTGAGAGTTCGACGGTCCGTGCGGCAGTGGGCAGACGAGCTCGGCTTCGGCCTCGTCGATCAAACGAAGCTCGTCACCGCGGCGAGCGAGCTCTCGCGCAACGCGCTGGTTCACGGCGGCGGTGGCACCGTCGTGTTCGAGGCGCTCGAAGACGGTCCGCGGCGTGGGCTCAGGCTGACCTTCACGGACGAGGGACCGGGCATCCCCGACGTGGAGCTCGCGTTGAGCGACGGATACACGACCGGCTCGGGGCTCGGCTTCGGGCTCGGTGGCGCAAAGCGCCTCGTCAACGAGTTCTCGATCGAATCGCGCCGCGGCGCGGGAACACGCGTCGTGATGACGCGCTGGAAGTGAGATGTTGGCTCAACGAAGATACCCGATACGGGAGCCGAGTGACGTGGGAGAGGCACGGCGAGCCGCCATGGGCCTCGCTGCGGAGCTCGGGCTCGACGAGACCGAGCGAGGCCGCATCGCGCTCGTCGTGACCGAGGCGGGAACGAACGTCCTCAAGCACGGCGATGGCGGCGAGATCGTGCTCGGACGTCCTGCCGACTCCGCCGGCGCGGAGATCGAGGTGCTCGCGATCGATCGCGGTCCCGGCATGGAGGATCTGGGCAAGTCGCTGCGCGACGGATACTCGACCTCCGGCAGTCCGGGGACGGGGCTCGGCGCGATCGGCCGGCTCTCGTCGGAGTTCGATATCTATACCCTGCCGGGAGCGGGCACGGTCGTGCTCGCGCGCGTTCGGGCTCGGAAAGCGGAGCTTCCGGAGAGCGGTCGACGTCTTTCGCTCGGCGTGATCGGTTTGCCCATCGTCGGCGAGCGCGTGTCGGGAGATGCGTGGGCGGCCGCGGACTCGAAGGAGCGATCGGTGCTCATGGTCGTGGATGGGCTCGGTCACGGCGTGCTCGCGGCGACCGCCGCACGGGCGGCCGTTCGCGCGTTCCACCAGAACGTTGGTGCGTCTTCGGAACGACTCGTCGCGGCGCTCCACGAAGCGCTGCGTGGCACGCGCGGCGGTGCCGTCGCGATCGTCGACGTGCGCTGGCCGGACCGGCATCTCGAATTCGCCGGCGTGGGCAACGTCTCGGCGGGCTTCTACACGCCTCGGGGCAGCCGAAGCTCTGTCTTTTATAAAATTTT
>QGUH01000693.1 GCA_003242355.1 Pseudomonadota bacterium | reverse complement strand
CCACATCCCTGCCCATCAGGCGGCGTCCACTCCGCTGCTCAACGATAGCGGGAGCGCCCCTCGGCCCGCCGCCGGCGGGTGCTCCGCGGCGACGAGCCGTTCATCGGCCGACCTCTCCGGTGCGACTCGCCGCATTCGTCGTGGGCTCGCTTCGCTCGCGGGAGGGGACGTCCGGGTGAGTCGCGCGGAAGAGAAGCCTCGACGCGAGTGGCCTCGCTCGTGAAAAGCCGTCGAGCGGAGGGGACCGGAACAGAGGCCACGGCGCCACCAAACGCCCTCCTCGAGGGCGCGAGAAAACTCCGCGAAACGGGAGGGGGCGTGAACGGCGCCCGAAAAGGCTCACATTCTGCGCTGGTGACCGACCTTGACAGGCTGTGTCGCCCGTGAAACGTTTTGGGAACGTAGCGTGCCCGTGCATTGCCGCTCGGAAGGAATCCTCGAATGCGAGCCGTAGCAGCCGGAATTACGGACGTCGGACTGCAGCGCGATCACAACGAGGACTGTTTCGCGATCCTTCGCGAGCATGCCCTGTACATCGTTGCCGATGGCATGGGCGGGCACCGTGCCGGCGACGTCGCCAGTCGCTTGGCAACCGAAGCAATCGTCGACTTCTTTCGTTCTGCCGTGGGTGAGGACTTCACCTGGCCCTTCCATTTCGACTCGCGGCTTTCGGACGAGGAGAACCGGTTGCTCACCGGCATTCGCATCGCGAACCGGCAGATCATCGAGCGCAGCGCGCGCTCCCGTGAGTGCCACGGCATGGGGACCACGATCGTCGGCGCGCTCTTCAACGAGAAGGCCGGGAAAATGTACATCGGCCACGTCGGCGACAGCCGCGCGTACCGCCTGCGCGACGGGAAGATCCAGCAGATGACTCGGGATCACTCGCTGCTGAACGACTATCTGCAGGCGATGCCGGAGCTTACCGAAGAGCAGCGCAGCGAGCTTCCGAAGAACGTCATCACGCGCGCGCTCGGCATGCAGGAGCACGTGCTCGTCGACTTGCAGGGCGACGACGTTCGGCCCGGCGACGTCTACGTGCTCTGCTCCGACGGGCTGAGCGGCATGATCGACGACTCCGAAATCCTCGAGGTGGTTCAGAGCACCCCGGATCTCGAGGAGGTTTGTCGGCGGCTCGTGGCCCTCGCGAACGAGCACGGGGGCGAGGACAACATCACCGCGTTGGTCGTCCGCATCGAGCCCGATGCCGAGGACATCGCCGTTCCCGAGGCGCTTTCCTCGCGGAACCCCTTGTGGATGCGGGACGCGAACGGGCCTCGCTCCGAGGCGGCGCCCGAAGCTCCGGCGAACGTCGTCAAGCAGGGCTGACGCCGCGCACGAGCGGCGTCAGTGGCTGCAGTTCTCGAGCACGAACTCGCCGTCCGCGTCGCAAGAATTGGCGGGCGGTGCGCTGGCGTTGTCGCAGTCGAATCGTGCCCACACGGCTCCCGGAATCACCTGCGGGCCCTGCGAGCCCTGAACTGCCGTGAGCGTGCAGTTCGAGGCCTCGAGGTACACCGCGTTCTCCGGAATCCGAAAACCGATGGTCGCGGTTCCCATTCCGGTGGTGCCGTTGATCTGGCCGTTCACGTCGAACACGAGTCCGGCCGTCTGCACCTTGCCGACGATCTTGAACTCCGGACCGCCCTGAACGGTGCAGCTCGTCTTCACACCCTCTTCGCCATCGAAGATGGGTTCACCCTTGTTGGGCGCGTTCGGGGCGGGGTTTCCGATCGGCTTGGTGACGGCTCCGGCAGGGCACGCTCCGGACCCGAACACGTGGAGCCGGAGACCTGCCTTCGACGCGGGGGGGACCGGATCACTACAGCCGATTGCTCCGAGCACCGTGCCCAGACCAAGCATCCAAACCAAACGTCCTGCCATCGGGGGAACCTCCGCTCGACGAAGAGCACCGCCTTGTACCCCAACTTTACTCTCAGCATAAGCGAGAACCGCCCAGCGCGTGCTCGGGCACCGGGACGCAATACCGGCCGAAAAGTGCCGAACGACTGCCTTGGCGGGGGTGCCTCCGATCTGGCTCGCGCAAAGGCGACGAACGTCCGCGGCCTCTGAACACGGGGAGCCCTGCGGGAGATGGCGCCGAGCGCCTGTCCGCATGGGCGGGGCCCCCCGCGAGACCGCGGCGATTCACTCCGACGGGGAGCGCGGCGCGACCCCGGCGCGGTGCGGTGCGTGGTAAAGGAGGGCGCGGAGCTCGGATGATGCGGACCGTTGCGCTTCGTCACGTGGCGTTCGAGGACCTGGGCTCGTTCGAGCGGGTCCTCCGGGCGCGGGGGCACGCGGTAAGCTACCTCGACGTTCCCGAGAGTCCGTGCGTCGAGGCCGAGCACGCCGATCTCTTGGTCATCCTCGGCGGCCCGATCGGAGCGTACGAGGAGGAGGCGTATCCGTTCCTTTCGGGCGAGCTCGGTCTCATCGAGCGTCGCCTGAGAGCTTTGCGCCCTACGCTCGGCATCTGCCTCGGGGCGCAGCTCATCGCTCGAGCGCTCGGCGCCCGCGTGTATCCCGGCCCGGAACCGGAGATCGGGTGGAAGCCGGTCTCGCTGACTTCGGCAGGCGTGGCGTCACCTCTGGGCGAGCTTGCCGTCGATGCGACGAGCACGGCGGCCGTGCTCCACTGGCATGGCGATACTTTCGACCTCCCGTCGGGGGCGACGCTGCTCGCCTCGACGAGCGTGTGTGCCCATCAGGCCTTCGCGGCCGGGCCGCGCGTGCTCGGCTTGCAGTTTCACGTGGAGGTCGAGCCGACGCGCGTCGAGTCGTGGTTGGTCGGGCACACTGCCGAGCTGCGCGCGCTGCGCGGGCTGTCTGCCGTTCACGACCTCCGCGCAGAGACCCAACGCTTTGGCCCAGGCCTCGTCCAGCGGGCGGAGCGTTTCCTCTCCGGCTGGCTCGACGCGGCCGGGCTTTGACTTGTGGGCCCGCACCCGTCCGTCGGGCTGGGTCAACGATGGGGTTGGTGGGGGTGACTGACGGGGATCGAACCCGCGACACCTGGAGCCACAATCCAGTGCTCTACCACTGAGCTACAGCCACCATGCTGCCGACTCCCGCGTCGGGCTCGCCCGCCGCGGGGAGGCACGGCGGTTTAGCTCAGCCTGGGGGTGGGCTGCAACTCCGAATCATTCGAGCCGAAAGAAGGGCGCCTGAGCGGCTCGGGCCCGTTCGATCGCGGCCGTGTACGGCCCGGACACGGTTCCCGGCTCGGGCTCCGGACACGAGGCGCCGGCCAGGCCCAAAAGGCACGCCCGAAGCCCGCCCTCCAGGCCAGCGGTG
>QGUH01000692.1 GCA_003242355.1 Pseudomonadota bacterium | reverse complement strand
CCCCCTTTTTTGGGTGGCCCGTGGGCCCGGCCCGGGGCTTTCGTTCCTCCCCCGACCCGCCGATGCCCCTTAAACCTCGGGCGGCCGACGTATGGCAGTTTCCCCCAGCATGTCCGGCGCCAGTGCTGTGACCACCGGCTCACCGCACCGCGCCGTGCTGCGGCTCGCGACGCCCACGGTGCTCGCGATGCTCGCGCAGAGCGCCGTCAACGAGATCGACATCATCTTCCTCTCGTGGCTGCCCTGTCCCGAGTCCTCGAACGCTCAGGCCGCTCTTCTTCCCTCGCTCATTCTCCTTTGGCTCTTCGGGGGCTCGCTCAGCGCGATCTCGGTCGGAACTCAGGCCATCGCGGCACGAAGGTACGCGGAGCGCAAATCCCTCGACGCCGGGGCCGTGCTCGCGAACTCCTGGACGTTTTCACTCGTCGCCGGGTTCGTGTTCACGCTGCTCGGGTATCTGTCGATTCCTTACGTCCTCGGCTTCCTGATCAAAGTGCCCGAAGTCCGTGAGGCGGCCAACGCGTACCTCTCCTGGCGGCTTCTCGGCATCGCCTCGATGGCGATGACCTTTTCGTTCAAGGCGTTCTTCGACGGCATCGGCAAGACGCACGTTCACATGGTCTCGTCGATCGTGATGAACGTCCTCAACGTCGTCCTGTGCATCGCTTTCATCTTCGGGCGATGGGGGGCGCCGCGCATGGGGATAGCCGGCGCCGGTCTGGCCGCGTTCGTCTCCACGTGGGTGGGCCTGGCGATCATGATCGGCTGGGCCCTCCTCCCGCACTACCGCAAGACGTATCGCCCGTTCGCCTTGGGCAGGCTCTCGCGCAAGCTCACCTGGGACATCCTCAAGCTCTCGATTCCGAGCGGCGTCGCCACGTTGGCGGTGATGAGCGGTTTCGCGCTGTTCGCGATGATCGTGAGCCACCTCGACTCGATTTCGCAATCGGCGCTGGTGTCGCCCACGTGTCCGGGCGGGCACGCCGAAGCCGTGAACAGCGCCGCGACGACGCTGATCGTCGGCATCCTCAAGCTCACGTTCACGGCCTGCCTCGCGTTCGGAACGGCGACGGCCACTTTGGTCAGTCAATCGCTGGGTGAGGGCCGTCCGGACAAGGCCACGCTGTTCGGCTGGTCGTCGGTGCGCGTCGGGCTCGTCATCTTCGGAGTGGTTGGGCTGCTCGAAGGCGTCGTGTTCACGCGCGAGCTGCTCGGCCTGGTGACGCAGAGCGACGCCGTGCTCGAAGCCGCCCTCGGCCCGATGCGGCTCATGGGGATTGCGACGCCCCTGATCGCGACGGGGATGATCCTGACTCAGGCCTTGTTCGGCGCCGGAAACACGCGCTTCGTGATGATCGTGGAGCTCTGCCTCCACTTCCTGTGCCTCGTGCCGCTCGCCTGGATCCTCGGCATCGCGCTCGGCTTCGGCTTGTGGGGGATCTGGGCCGCTGCCTGCGTGTACGTGGTGTTGCTCACGGGCATCATGCTGCAGAAGTTCTCGAGCGGCGACTGGCAGGCCATCCGCATCTGACTGCCGCGCGGCGGTGAGAATGCCGACGTGCAGCCCGAGTCGAGACCGCCGCGGCGTACTCCTGACTACCTCACCGAGTGAGTGAGCAACCCGGGGAGTCTTCCGGTGAGCCGCTCACCTAAACTCCGTGGGTTCGAGAGCCGCTCCCTGTTCCGGACCGGGCACGCCTTGCGGAGCAACGGATGAGCATCCTGGCGCAGAGCCTCCTGGCGACCACGGCGAACTCGTTCGAAACCGGCCGGAACGCGGCCCGTGAAATCCGAGAGCGCGGAGGACCGCCGCCCCAGCTGGTGCTCACCTACCTGACCCTGACGCACGACCCGGGCGCGTACCTGGCGGGGCTCACCGAGGTGTTCGGTTGCGGGGTGCCCATCATCGGCTGTTCGGCGCAGGGCGTCGTCGGGCGCGGCAAAGTCCGTGAGGACGGCTTTGCGGCCGGCTTGCTCGCGCTCGGCGGAGACTCGATCGCGGTGTCGCATGCCGTGGTGGAGGACATCGAGATCGATACCCGCGAGAAGGGGAGGCGCCTCGGGCGGGAGCTCAAGGCAGGGCTACCCGAGCCGCCGCGGCTCGTCATTCTGCACCACGACTCGCTCGCGGGTGCCGACGTCGAGCTTCTGCTCGATGGCCTGTGGAACGAAGTCGAATGCACGGTGATCGGCGGTGCGGCGGCCCACGCCTTCAACTTCGAGTCGCTCGCGCAGACGTTCCAGTACTTCGGGGATCGCGCCCTCAGCCGTGCGGCGGTCGCCTGCGCCATCTCCGGACGGTTCACGATGGAGCTCGACATTTGCCACGGCTGCTCGCCCGCGGGCGTCGAGCTCACCGTGACGCGGTCGGAAGGCAACGTGCTCCTCGAGCTCGACGGCCGCCCTGCCGCGGACGTTTGGAGAGAGATTTGCGGGCCGGAACCGTGCCGGGTGACGCACGGCACGGCGCTCGCCATCGGCATCCCGCGAGACGCTCGCGGGAGCACCGATTACCTGGTACGCGCCGCATACGGCATCGATCTAGAGACCGGCGCGGTCGTCCTCGCCTCGCGGGTTCGGACGGGCACGCGCATCATGCTCCACCACCAGACCGTCGAGGACGTGTTGCAAGGAGCGCTCGCCATGGGCGAGCGACTCCGGCGACGCCTTTCCGGGAGAGCTCCGCGCGCGGTGCTCGGATTCGAATGCGGCGCGCGCACGCGTCCGTTCCTGGGCGACGAGGCCACGCTCGAGGAAAACCTGACGCTCCAGCGAGCCTTCGCGGAAGACACGGCGTGGATCGGCATGATGCCCTGGGGCGAAATCTTTCCCGGGGCGAGCAGACCGGTGTTCCACAACTATTCCTATTCGATGCTCGTGCTCGCCGACTGAAGCCGGATGTCTCGGGAACCCGCGGCGCTCCTCGACATGCTGCGCGCGAAGGCGATGCTGCTCCTTCGCCGCGAGCGCGAAGTGTACCAGCTTCGCCAGGAGCGAGGCCGCATCGAGACGTGGCTGCGCGCCGTCCACAAGCTCTCCATCGACCTCACCACGAAGGACGCGGAAGCGTTGCTCGGCCTGTGGGTGTCGTCGATTGTCGACGATCTGAACTTCCAGGTCGCCGCGGTTTACGCCTGCTTGCGCGAGGGGCCGCGACTCGTGCTGCGCAAGGGCGCCGCCCACGCGCCGCTCGCCGCCGAGGCGGCCATCGACCCGGAAACGCTCGAGCACGTGCTCTCGAACAAGAGCGGACGCTACCCGAGAGACCCGAAGCTCGACGCGCTCGCACGCGTGGTCGCC
>QGUH01000691.1 GCA_003242355.1 Pseudomonadota bacterium | reverse complement strand
GCGAAGCCGAGCTCAAACCCGTTTGAGCCTCCGCCGGGGGACTATCCCAACCACCAGAAGGGAGGATCACCATGACCAAAGAGGAAATGACCGCGCGCATTCTCGAGGCCAAGAAGCAGAAGAAGCTCACCTGGAAAGCGCTCGCCGAGACCATCGGCATGGGCGAAGTGTGGGTCGCCTCGTGCTGTTACGGCGAAAACTCGATGGACGAGCGCTCCGCAGCCCGAACCTGCGAAATCTTGGGTCTCGGCCCCGACGTGAAGGAGGCGCTGCTCGAGTTTCCGATCAAAGGCAAGTCGCTCGGTCAGGTCGTGCCGACGGATCCGCTCATCTACCGGTTCTACGAGATCATGCAGGTGTATGGCGCGTCCCTGAAAGACGTGATCCAGGAGAAATTCGGCGACGGCATCATGAGCGCCATCGACTTCCGCATCGACGTCACGAAGGAAGAAAACCCGAAGGGCGATCGCGTCGTGGTGACCATGAACGGCAAGTTCTTGCCGTACGCGAAGTGGTAATCCCCCCGCCCGGCAAGCACCTCGGCGGCTGACCAACGGTGTCCCCTTCAGTCGAACCCCCACTGGGGCAAGCCCTCAGCGGCTGACCGAACCCCCCGGCAAGCACCTCAGCAGCTGACGAACGGTGTCCCGTTTGGTCGAACACGGTCCGGTCAACGGAACACTCGCCACGCGGGAAGCGGCGGCGCCGCCTCCCGCGAATCTCCTTCTTTCGGCACGAATCCTGATGTTCGGAGCGACAGACCCATGCCTTGCGCGGGCGGCATGGATGTTGCTCGGCGGGCGACACTCACGCCCGTCAGGGGGCGTCAGGTTGCTCGTTCGGCGACGACGCCGGATTCGAGGTGGAGGAGAACATCGATGTTGCGAGAAAATCGAACGACCGGGCTTTCGGCTCTACTCTTCGCGCTGCTGTCACTGGCCGGCTGCGCCGCTCCCGTGGAAGGACGGGGGGAAGACCTGGAGAACATCAGTGAAACGGACGAACCCATCACACGCGGAACTCTCGTCCACCACCTGGATCCAGTCGCCGTCAAGATGATCTTTTCCGGTGGTGTGTGGTGCAGTGGAACGAAGATTGGAGCCCAGCGCTTCTTGACCGCAGCCCATTGCCTCGACGGGGTCGTTCCCAACTCGAATGTCATGATCACCAACGAAGACAGTGGCACGGGCGGCGGTGTCTTCACGATCACCAACGTGCACATTTACCCGACTCAACCGGCAAACCTGCCGAGCGGCCACGCCACCGACATCGGCATGATCGACGTACAGCAAGAGAGCCCGGGCATTCCGGTTTGGACTGCAATTCGGGCAGAGTACGTTCCCGATGACCTCCCCGACGGTTGGGTAACCGCCTTCGGCTGCGACCTCGACAACCCGAGCAACGGAGGGAAAAAACAGTTCGCCCACTTCACCACCGCCTTCAACGACGACCCGGCGAGCAGTGCAGGATACATCTATGCCCTCGGAGATCCCGACCCGGCCGTCTGCTCCGGAGACTCGGGTGGTCCCCTGTACTTTCAGAATGGCCAAGTATGGGAGCTCGCGGGTGTGGTCTCGGCCGGCAACAACAACACGGAAAGCTGGTTCACCCGCATCGGCCGCGTCCGCAACTGGATCGCGAACCCCGTCTCCAACGACTTCCGGAACGGAGCGATGGGGTCGCTCCTGAACCGCACGGGCAACAACTGTATCACGCCACGTACCAGCCCGGAGGTTGCGGTGCTGAGCTACTGTGATCTCCGCGATATTCCGAACGACCCGCAGTATTGGCGCTTGCTCGGGAACTCATCGAACGGCTTCAAGATCGAGAATGTCGAGACCGGAAAGTGCCTCAAAGCAACATCCACTTACGCTACGTTCGCAAGCTGCAACTCGACCTCGACGGACCTCCTCTGGAAGTTCGTGTTACCAGTGAACGCAAACGGCGCCACCTACTACCGCATTCAGAATCAGTCAGGCAGCCAACGCTGCATCACCCCGTCCGGTAGCAGCTCCAACGGCGCATATTTGGCGCTGACCACGTGTTCGACGAGCCTTTTTCCCAACAATCAATCGTTCGTGTTCGTCCCCTAGAACGCCGATCCGTCGCCCGACCAGCGTTCTAGCCTTGTTTCGTGAGGGCGGCTCGCGCCGCCCTCTTCGTGTCCGGCGCGTCCGGCGCTCGTTCATCGGCGCCATGAGCGCGCGCCGGACACGAAGGCGGGACCGCCCCGCTCACTGGCTCGGAACGGCCGAGGATTCCCGACGTAAGGTAAGCGTTCGGCCAACCGCGTTCGTGACGTGAGTGGATGCGCTCGGCAAGTGTGCCGGGCATGAAGACGACGGACGCGGCCCGACAGCAGGTCGAGCGTGAGAAGTCTTCGTCGGCTCCGAAGACGGCGCGCTGGCGAACACCGTCTTCGTGTCCCTCATCGCCAGCTGCCAGATGCACGGCATCGAGCCGTGGGCCTATCTGCGCGACCTCTTCTACTTGCTGCCCGACTGGCCCCGCGCCCGCGTGCTCGAGCTCGCTCCCGCCTATTGGAAGCAGACTCTCGAGAAGGGCGAAGCTCAGCGGCGGCTCGACGAAAATCCGCTCCGCCGCGCGCTGGTCGACTCCGCTCCCTGAGCTCCGCATCGCGGCGACGCTTGTACCCGACGGCGCGCGCACGCGTCACGACGCGGTTTGCCGAACGGATACGGAAATGGTGAGCCGAGCTGCAGAGAGCTCGCGGACCTGGACTGCCAATGGTTGGCCCGCTGCTTGGAGCTCCCGTTCCTCGAGGCGCACGGGGATGTGCCAACCTGCGTGGACCGGCTGACGACGTACTGCTCGGAACGGACCAAACTGAACGGTGTCCGCAAGACGTTGAGCCCGCTCGACGCGTGTGCGAAGGCGGCGCATGAAGCCGCTTGCGACGCCGTTCTACCAGAATGTGGCGCGAGGCTGGGCACGCTGCCGGAGAATGCGCCGTGTGTAGACAACGGCCAATGTGAATCCAACGTCTGCGATTTTCCCTCCTCGAAGAACGGTGAGCCGTTGAGTTGCGGGATATGCGGAGCCCGATCCGCTCCCCGCCCGCCCGGTGAGACTTGTTGGATACTTTCGAATGCCGCTGGGAGGAGTATTGGCGTTTGAAGGAGGGCGAGCCGTGTACGGAGCACGAGCAGTGCGAAGACCGTCACACGTGTATCGACGGATACTGCACGGGGCGGAGGCTCGTGAATATCGGCGAACCTTGTGATGGGCTCGAAGACGTCGTGTGCCTCGGAGGGTTCTGCGACGACGACCGCTGCGTGCCTTGGGCGCTC
>QGUH01000690.1 GCA_003242355.1 Pseudomonadota bacterium | reverse complement strand
CCCGCCCGCCCCGGGCGCGGGGGGCCCCGCCGTGAACCGCCTGCCGCCCCCCGGGCTGGCCCGCCCAGCGCGGTGACCGGGGCGCGCGCCACGATGTCGCGGTTCAACGGCTGACCGAGCGAACGCTCGGGCCCTTCGTGGGCGAGCGCCCGCAGCGTGTCCATCGACGGCGGGCGGAGCGCGATGGCCATCGCCGGCGCCACGTCGGTGAGCAGATTGACGAGCAAGAGTTGGCGCGCGTTGAGCGGAGGCCGCCCATCGACCAGCCCCGCGCCGAGCGTGAACCCGATCTCGCCGAGGTTGCCCCCGACCAGAATCGAGACCGCGTCGCGAACCGAAGCCCACATCGCGCGCCCCTCCCACACGGCCTGGGCGAGTGACTCGATGCGGCCGTTCGTGAGCACGATGTCCGCGGCCGCCTGGGCCGCCGCGGTGCTGCGCTCGCCGATGGCGATGCCCACGTTGGCGAGCCGAATCGCCGGGGCGTCGTTCGCGCCATCGCCGACCATCGCCACGACGCGCCCTGCGCGCTGCAGCGCGCGCACGATGCGCACCTTCTGCGGGGGCGTGACGCGCGCGAAGACGCCGATACCGTCGATCCGCCGATCGAGCTCGTCCTCGCTGAGCAGCGCCAGCTCCGCACCGGTGAGCACGTTTTCCGAACCCGGCAGCTCGACCTCCTCCGCCACCGTCTTCGCAGTGCTCGGGTGATCGCCCGTGATCATCACCGTGCGGATCCCCGCTGCCGCGAGCTCGGCGACCGCGCGCGCCGAGGTGGCGCGCACCGGGTCTCGGAAGCCGATGAACCCGAGGAACACGAGCTTCTCGGGAGCGCTCGGATCGAGCTCGACGTCGGCGTCGATCGGAACGGCGCGCTCGGCCACGGCGAGCACGCGGTAGCCCCGCTCCCCGAGCTCGCTCGCGTGCTGGTTCAGCGCGGCAGCGGTCGCGAGATCGAGCGGGACGATTTCGTCGTCGCGACGCAGATCGGTCGCGAAGCGGATGACGACCTCGGGTGCGCCCTTCACCGTGAGGATGCGCTCGGTCGCCGTCGTGCCGAGCGTCGCGTGGAAGCCGCGCCCTGCTTCGAACGGTCGCTCGCTCGCCTTGCGGAAGCCACTGCGGCCGTGTTGCAGCGCAACCCCGAGCTCTACCGCCGCGCGCGCGAGCGCGCCGTCGGTGGGATCGCTCGTGCTCGCTCCGTCTTCGCTCGCGCGCAGCGCCGCGCCGAGCAGTGCCCGGTGCTTGCTCTCGAGCTCGCCGAGCCGTTTGGGCCGATACCCGTCGCTGACGACGTCGAGCTCGACGCGGCCCTCGGTGAGCGTGCCGGTCTTGTCGAGGCAGATCACGTCGACGCGCCCCAGCGCTTCGATGTTGCGCACGTTGCGCACCAGAGCGCCGATGCGCGACAGGCGCCCCGCGGCCGCGAGCTGTGCGGCGGTCGCGAGCAACGGCAAGCCCTCGGGAACGGACGCGACGGCGAGGCTCACGCCCGCGCCCACGAGCTCGTCGAGACGCCGACGGCGCACGAGGCCCGAGCCCACGAGGCCGATGCCGGCGCCGAGCGCGATGGGACCCGTGAGATCGATGAGCGAGCGCAGGCGACGCTCCACCCCGCCGCGGCTCGGATCGAGCTTGTGCGCGACCGAGGCCCGGCGCGCCTCGGTCTCGTCGCCCACCGCGACCACCACGGCCGTGGCGCGGCCCGCCGCGATCACGGTGCCGTCGAAGAGCATCGAGCTCTGATCGGCGAGGTGCCGCTCGAAGCACGCGAGCGCCGTCTTCGGAACGGGCAGCGATTCGCCGGTGAGCGCGGAAGCGTCGACCTCGAGCGCCTCGGCTTCGAGCACCCGGCAGTCCGCCGGAACGACGTCGCCCGCGGTGAGCAGCACGATGTCGCCGCGCACGAGCTCGCTCGTGTCGAGCTCGACCAAGCTGCCCCCGCGCCGCACGAGCACGGTCCGCCGCGAGTTCTGGCCGAGCTCGCGGATCGCGCGCTCGGTGCGGAAGCGGAGCACCCCGCCGATCGCCGCGCCGAAGAGCGCCACCGCGCCGACCATGCCCGCGTCGCCGAACGAACCGACGGCCGCCGACAACCCGGCGCCCGCCGCGAGGAGCGGAGAGAGCGGATTGAAGAGCTCGTCCGTCACCGCTTCGGTGAGCTCGCTCAGCGCCGAACGGCGCCGCGTTCGCACTGCCGCGCGCGCCTGCGCCTCGCGCCGCGTGAGCCCCTGCTCGCCGGTCCCGAGCTTGTGCAGAACACCGCGGGCCTCGAGCGCGTACCACGGCGTTCGATCGCGCGGGGGCGGGAGCGCCTGCCGCGCGAGCGTGAGCGACGAGCGAACCCCGCCCGCCATCGAGACGAGCGAAGCGAGGTTGACGACGGCGATCACCCGCCGCGTGGTGAGCGGCAGCACGCCGCCCGCGGAGACGAGGGCCCCGAGGGTCGCGGCCCCGAGCGCGATGTTCACGCTGCGCTTTCCGACCCGGCGCGCGGTGATGCAGGCGACCAGCAGGAACCGCGCGTCGGACAGATCGTGACCACAGATCACGTGCGCGCCCCACGGCGGCGGCGCGCCGTCGCGCAAGAGGCCCACCGAGCAGTCGGCTGCGGCGAGCGCGGCGCCGTTCGTCGTCCCGATCGCGAGCACGCCGCGGCCTTCGCGCTGCAAGCGCCGGATACCGCGCACCATCCCCTCACCCTCCGGGATGATGTCGTCGACCGAGAGCCCCTGGAGCACGGAAGGATCGTCGGAGGCGATGACGACGCGCATCTGCGCCTCGTGCGCAGCCGCGATCAGCTCCTCGACGCCGGTTTGCGGAATCCACTCGACCTCGGCGAGCGCAACGGCATTGCCCGCTCTGGACAGACAGAGCACGAGCCCGCCCCGCGCTCCGAGCTCGGCCGCAGCCTCCGCGAGCTCCTCGGGGAGCCCGCCGGGACCGAACGTGCCCAGCGGCTCGAGCGCGTAGCCGTCGCGCTCCACCCGATCGATCGGTCGCGCGGCGTCGAAGCGCTCGCACACGAGCTGCCGCGCCTCGGCGTCGCCGATCTCGGGCGTGCACACGACGCTGCGCACCTCGAAGCGATCGCGCGCGGCGAGCCCGCCTTCGAGCACGACGCAATCCAAACGATCGAGCCGCCGCAGCGCCTCGCGATCGACGACGAGCGCGCCCCGCCGCGAAAGCTCCACTTCCAGGTGCGCGACGAACGCCTCCCGGCCATCCCCCCCGGGCTTGGGCAACCGCCCGAAAAGCCCGGCACCGCCCGCCGCACGCCTGCCGGCGGCGACAAGCACACCGGCAAACCCGCCGCCCA
>QGUH01000689.1 GCA_003242355.1 Pseudomonadota bacterium | reverse complement strand
CCAGCACGTTGACTACGCCGTTTGTTGGCGGCGTGTAATGGTGTTAAGAGACAGGGGTGCTCGCGACCCGGCGCGCGGAGGGCGCGCGCTTGTGGGCGGTCTTGCTGATGGGTGCGCGTTGGAGAGCTGGAAGTGGCTGCACACGGCGCGCTGGATGTCCTCCACGCTCACCATGTTGGCGCGGCGCGGGGCGACGATGGCGAGCTCGGTGCGCGCGAACTCTTCGTCGATGGGGCGACCGGTGAGCGACGACTTCGCGGCGAGTCGAATCAACGCGCCCTCGAGCTCCCGGACGTTGCTCTGCACGTTCTGCGCGAGGAGCACCGCCACCGAGTCGAGTAGCTCGATGCCCTCGAGCTGCGCCTTCTTCTTGACGATCGCGACGCGCGTCTCGAGCTGCGGCACCTGGATGTCTGCCATCAGACCCGAGCTGAAACGAGAGACGAGCCGCTCCGGCATGCGCTGCAGCTGCTGCGGATACTTGTCGCTCGTCACCACGATCGGGCGGTCGGCTTCGTGCAACGCGTTGAACGTGTGGAAGAACTCTTCCTGCGTCTGCTCGCGGCCGGCGAGGAACTGGATGTCGTCGACGAGCAAGAGGTCGCACTCCGAACGGTAGCGCGTCCGGAATTCGTCCATGCGATGGTGCTGCAGCGCTTCGATGAACTCGTTGGTGAAGCGCTCCGCCGAGACGTACACGACGCGAGCGTCCGGTCGCTCTTCGAGCACCTTGTGAGCGATGGCGTGCATCAGGTGCGTCTTGCCGAGGCCGGTGCCCCCCGCGATGAACAGCGGGTTGTATCCGGGGCTCCCCTTCGCCGACGACAGCGCTGCGGCGTGTGCGAGCGCGTTCGACGGCCCCACGACGAAGTTCTCGAACGTGTGCTTGGGGTTGAGCACGGCGGCCAGCGCGGCTCGCGCTTGCGACACCTGAGGCCGCTCCGAACGCCTCGGAACGCCGTCGCGCTCGGGAGCGCGCGGACGCACGCTGGTGCGCCCAGCACACACGGGCCGCTCGATCTCGGTGGACACGCGGAAGCGCACCTGGAGGCCACCCGGTTTTACGTCGGGCAACCGACGCTCGAGGTTTGCCACGAGGTCCGGAAGGAAGTGCGCGACCACCCAGTCGCGGACCCATTCATCCCGAGCAGTGAGCGAGAGGATCCCCCGATCCAAACCATCGAACTGAACGCTCGAGAACCACTGCTCGAACGATGCGGGCGAGCGCTTTCGTGTATCGTCGACCGCTTCATTCCAAATCCGCTCTGTGCGCGTGCTCACGGAGGACCCTGGGAGGGGATTCGGGAAAGGATTGCTAATCACGGAGAGCTCACGACAAAAGTCCCCACGTTCTCCACAGCCTGTGGATGAACATGGGCCGTTCCGAGTGGCCAGCCGTCAGGCCGGCAGTGTGCTGACGAAGCAGTGTGCCTCGAGGCTCCCGCGAGCCCCGGGGGCATCCGAGGCAGCCGCGCTCGGCTCTGCGCGGCTGGTTGCCCGACTGGGCGTCATCGAATTCGGCAGCGCTGAAACGACACGGGACTACAAGGAAGGCTCACTCATCGACCCATTACCTCTTCAGCCGTGGCCGGGTGGTCGGACCGAGAAGGACAACCACCAGGGAAGGGGCAGCTAGCACCGGCTCAAAGAGAAGTTCAATCAAAAGATCGAAGCGACGTCGCGCTCGGCGCAAAACACGCTGAATCGGAGCAGCGCGCGGAAGCGCCGTCATGGTTTTGTCGCGTCGTGCTTCGTGACGCGAGCAGTAACTTCGCAGAGTCGAAGCACAATCCGTCTCACGCACGAACCGGGGTCTCTTTCCTCGGCGGCAACTTCCGCGCTTTCGCGCGTCAAGAGACGACGCGCGCAGAGCGCGTTGACCGGATGGCCACTCGGCGGCGCTCCGTACGACTGGAATTCTTGTGTTGAGACGGGCGCTCGGCTAGCGCTTTTCGCGTGTCGTATCGTGCATCGCTCCACATGCGCCCACGCTGCGCACGGTGTGCGACCCTGACGGTATGTGTCGCGGTGCTCGCGCATCCGAGCGCGCGTGCTCAGTCCGAGCCGGATCCGACACTCGGGTACGACTACGCCGAGATGGGGACGGCACGTCAGCTTGCCACCGCGGGAGCGCAGCGCGCGCTCTCGACGTCGCTCAGCGCGATGTTCGCGAACCCCGCGAACGTCGCCATGGGCGAGCTCTATCACGTCGGCGCGTTCGCACAGCTCTGGCCGGAAGCCGATCGCCAGACGTACGGCGCCGGCGCGATCGACTCTCTCCTCTCGAGCTCCGATCTCGCGGGTGGCGTCGTCGCGAGCTACAACCTGCAAGACACCGACGGGATCGATCGCGAGTGGACCGACGTGCGCGCGGTGCTCGCGTATCCCTTTTCCGAATCGTTCGCCCTCGGCGTTGGCGGACGGTACCTCTCGCTCAAACAAGGAGGTGTCGGGCCGCTCGGCGCGAGCCTTGCGTCCTCGGGGCTTCCCGACGAAGCGATCGTACGCGAGCTTTCGCTCGATGCGGGCGCGACGTTCCGACCCTCCGAGGCGCTCGCGATCGCCGTCGTCGGAACCAACTTGTCGGATCCGGGCCACGGGTTCTTGCCGACGACGCTCGGCGCTGCCGTCGGTTACGGCCGACGCGAGATCGGCGTGGAGGCGGACCTCGTGCTCGACTTCACGACGTGGGATCGCACCACGGTCCGCGCGATGGCCGGCGTGGAGGCTTTGGTCGGCAATCACCTCGGCCTCCGTGCGGGCTACCGATACGACGGCGGCGCGAAGGGCCACGCGGGGTCCGCAGGCGTCGCATACATCCATCGCGAGCTGTCGCTCGACCTCGGCGTGCGACGCCTCTTCTCCCCCGACGGCATCACGACCATCGCCGTCGGCTTCACCTACCACCTCGAGGCCACCGCCCTCGCTCCCACGCCCGCCGACACGTTCTAAAGCGACGAAAGCCTGATCGGCGTTCTGACGGATCCGGGCCTACCCCGAAACGAACACCTTTTCGGCTTCGTTGCGACTCGCTCGGATCTCCCGTGAGCGAAACGATCGCTCGATCGTGAATCGTCCACGTGTGCCGAAGCGTTCACAAGTCCCGCGCCGTACTTTGCCGTTTGCTCCGTACTCCGCCGTTAGCTCTCGCGAGCGAAGCGAGTCGCGTCGGAGAGGTCGGCGGAGAACGGCTCGTCGCCGCGGAGCACACTCCGGCGGCGGGCCGAGGGTCGCTCCCGCTATCGTTGAGCAGCGCTGTGGACGCCGCCTGATGGGCAACGGTCAGAGTCGTGGGGCCTATCGGCGTCACGCGGCAGCT
>QGUH01000688.1 GCA_003242355.1 Pseudomonadota bacterium | reverse complement strand
ACACGTACTTTACACCCCAAAATTGGTTCCCGTGTCCCCCAATCCCCACTTCCGTCCGAATCCAAATAAAGAAGGTCAGCGCGCCCAACGTCGCGAACGTCGCGGCGACGCTCGCCCCAATCTGGGCGAGGTGGCGGCGATCGCGGGCTTGGTACGCCACGGCCGCGAGGACGAGGACGACGCCCGGGTACGCGAACACGGCGTCCTGCGCGAAGAGCACGCCCAAGGGCAGAAGCGCGAGCGCCCCGAGCAGCGCGCGCCGACTCCTCGTCTGGCGATAGGTCGCGACGAAATAGAGCAGGCCCCAGTGCACCGCCAGCGACGCCGCATACGGCTTGAACTCCTTCGACAGGTCGATCGCCGCCGGGTGCAGCGCGATCACCGCCACGAACAGCAGGCGCGCTGCCGGTGAAGCGAGCAGCGTGCGGGCGAGACCCGGAGCGGTGAAGAGCACCAGGAGCCCGGAAAACCAGGAAAGCGAACGGAGCGCGAATTCCCAGGGCCCGAAGAGCTCGACGACCAGCTTCGTGAGCGCCATGTACCCGGGCGGCCGAATGAGCAGCTCCGTGAGAGGCTTGGTGAGCAACCTTCGAGCCCAGCTCGCTTCGTCGAGATCGAGCGCCACCACGTCCCAGAGCACGCCCCGACACCGAAGCCAGAAGCCGACGAGGAGCAAGAGCCCGATCCCGATGCGATGAGCGAGCGCGCGGTCCGCGTGGAGGCTCCGCACCGAGAGCCACGCCAGCCCTGCCCGCCCGGGGATCTCGATGCCCGATGCCATACGGGCGACTGTACAGCACATTCCCGGTTCTCCGAGCAAGCCGGGGTCGGCGAATTTCCGCGGCGCGACCGCTCGAAGCGACGCTCGCGCGCCGCAGCGCAACCGTTTGACGTCCGCCCTTTGCGCGCCGAGGCTACGGCCATGCATCTGCTGATCAACACGGGCGGCGGTGACGCTCCTGGGCTCAACGCGGTCATTCGCGCGGTCACGCTGTCGGCAGTGCGCCGCGGCTTCCGCGTGACGGGGATTCGACGCGGGTACGCGGGGCTCCTGAACGAGTATCCGCACGGGCTCATGGAGCTGACTCCCGACGTCGTCCGCGGCATCGCCGATCGGGGAGGCACCATCCTCGGCACCGTGAACAAGGGGCATCCGTTCGAGTACCCCACGCGCGACAGCGGCCACACGGTGCTCGCGGACCTGAGCGAAATCGTGATGCAGCGCTACCGCGAGATCGGAGCCGACTGCCTGATCGCGGTCGGCGGCGACGGGAGCCTGCGCATCGCCGCGCGCTTCGCCGAAAAAGGGATGCGGGTCATCGGCGTGCCCAAGACGATCGACAACGACCTCGACAGCACGCACGTGACGTTCGGCTTCGACACGGCCATGAGCTTCGCGACGGAAGCCATCTGCCGCCTGCATCCGACGGCCGAATCGCACAACCGCGTGATGGTGGTCGAGGTGATGGGCCGATACGCCGGGTGGATCGCGCTCTACGCGGGGATCGCCGGAGGCGCCAACGTGATCCTGATCCCCGAGATCGACTTCGACTACGACGCCGTTTGTGAAGCACTGCGTCAACGCTGGGCGGAGGGACGGGAGTTCGCGATCGTGGTCGTCGCCGAGGGCGCGAAGCCCGTCGATGGATCACTCGTCATCCGCGGCCACGAGCTCGGCAAGGAGGTGACGCTCGGGGGAATCGGCGAAGTGGTCGCCCGGGAAATTACGGCGCGGACCGGCTTCGAGACGCGCAGCCTCGTCCTCGGGCACTTGCAGCGCGGAGGCTCGCCTACCCCCTCGGATCGGATTCTCGCCCTGCGCTACGGCGCGGCCGCGGTCCGGTTGGCCGCCGAAGGCCGTTTCAACACGATGGTCTCGTGGCAGCCGCCGCGGATCACGGCCGTGCCCATTGCGGACGCCGTGGCGCGCCTGAAAACGGTTCCCCTCGACCACGACGCGCTCGAAACCGCGCGCGATCTCGGCATTTGCCTCGGCCGGTGAGCGAGCGCGCGCCAACCTGCGTCACGCACTCCGAGGTCGACCGGTTCCGGCCAACCCGGGTACAATCGGCGCCCATGTGGGGCTCCCGTTTTCCTGCTCTCTCGACCGTCGTGATCAGCCTCGCGTGCGTTGCCTGCGGCGGCAGCACACCCCCGGCAGAGGCGCCGCAAGCCCTGGACCCCTTGGAGGAACCCGCTGCCGAGAGTGCGGAGGCGCCTCCGCCCGCCCCCGCTCCGAGCGAGCCCGAAAGCGAGGCCGAGAGCGCGCCTTCGGCGTCAGCGGCCGGCCAAGCGACGCCGGAACCTCAGTTCACCGAGAAGATGTCCGTCGAGGAAGCGATCCGCGCGGTGCCCCAAGGTGGGGAGCGGCGGAACATGGATCCGGAGACGCTCGCCAAGCCGTTGCAAGATCTCTCGATCTACGACTCGTGCAAGCCCGGTAATGCCCGCGTCAAGATGCGTGTCGCGGTGTGGGACGGCCGCGCCGTCGGCGTCGACGTGACGACGACCCCGCAAAACGCCACGCTCGCCAGCTGCATCGACGCCAAGGTTCGCGAGCTGAGCTGGGACAAGAAGGTCAAGTCGCTGAACACCGTCGAGTATCAGTTCTGAACGCGTCGGCTCGAGCGAGCCGACTCGTGAGCGGAGAGGAAGGGCCGCGCACGCATGGCGAACACGAATCCAGTGATGGAGCGGCTGGATCTGCTCTCCGAGCAGTGGGAAGCGTTCGCCACGGACGGCGAGCCGCGTCTGCTCCTCTGGCAGCTCGAGCCCGACGAGGTTCGCATGATCGACGCGTTCCTCGCGCGCGAGGGAGACGAGCGCACCGGCGTGCACACCGACGTGTTCCTGACGCTCGAAGCGCCCTTCGAGCATCCGGAAACGCATGGGTATGCGCTCTGCCAAGAGATGGCGGCCGGGTATCTCCAGAATCGCGAGGCGCTGATGGAAGCGGGGGTGGACGCGAGCTTTCAGCTCGAGCCGTATCCCGAGCACCCGGGCAACGACATCCCGTTTCTGATCCGCACCTGCGAGTCGTTCATCGCCCATCACGACCTCGGTCGGAACCTCGTGCTCGTGCTGCGCCCGAAAGCCGTGGCGGACGCGGAAGCGTATCAGCTCTGGTTGCACCGCTTCGTGCTGCGAGCACCGCCCACCGTCCGCGCGATCGTGCTGGACGATGCCGACGCGCCGGCGTTCCTCACGCTGGCCACGACGGAGCGCGTGCGCGGGCGGCCGGTGGCCGCAGGCCTCGAAATGCCCGCGGTGCCCGAACCCGGGGGCCCCATTCCGGGAAACCGGAAACGCCCCGGGGACCAATC
>QGUH01000687.1 GCA_003242355.1 Pseudomonadota bacterium | reverse complement strand
CTTCCTCTGGGTTTCGGGGCCAATTCCCCACGTGGGGGCGCCGCGCGGGGGTCGTTGACGATTGCGGGCGTGCGCGCGACGAGCGCCCGTGCCGTTGCCCAGGCGAGCGCGCGGTGGTGGCCGCCGCTCGTCCAAGCGAGCCGCACGCGCGGCACGCCCCGGACCAGCGTGCGCAGCAGGGCGACGGTGCGCGGCGCGGCCAGCGCGCTCGCGATTCGCGCCGCGGGATCGGAGCGCGGCGTGTTCGGAAGGCGCACGGCGAAGCCGAAGTCGAGCGCGGTGCGCAGCGTGAAGAGATCGCCGAGGCTGCCTCCGTGCTCGAGCTCCACGGTCGCCTCGTCGCGGAGGCGCGGGGCGAAGCGGTGCGCTTCGTCGAGCAGCACTGGAGCCAAGCCGTGGCGGCACCGAGCCCGAACGCGCTGGGGCTCCGGGAAGGAGCGCTCGAGATCGAGGACGCTGCTCGCGCTTCGGGAAGCTCGGCGCGCGACGAGGGCGAGCGCCCGCTCGACGTGAGGGACGAGCGTACGCTCGGTCGCGAGCGCCTCGAGAGCCTGCGCCGCTTCCGTGCCCCCGACCTTACCGAGCGCTTCCACGATGGGGCGGCGTTCGCTCCCTGCTGCACGGGTCAACGCTTCGAGCAGCGGCCCCTCCGCACGTGCGTCGCCGAGATGACCGAGGCCGCGTGCGGCGGCTTTGCGGCAACCCGCAGAAGGCTCGGACAGACCCGTCACGAGCGGCACGAACAGGCGCGGACTCCGCGTGGAGGCCGCCAAGCGCGCGAGCAACGCGAACAGACGTTCCCGTGCGGTCCCCGTGCTCGATCCGAGCGCGGTCAGCGCGGCACGCACCGCGTCTTCTCCAGCTCGAGCCAGCGCCCGGCCGAGGGTTTCGGCGCGCTCTTCGTCGAGCTCGCCAACGGCGGCGACGAGCCGCGGAAGATCCGCGCGTGCCGGCGTGTATCCTGGATCGGCGAGATTCGGCAGATCGAAGGCGGGCATGGCGGGCGGCGGGTCTCTATCGCGCGTGCGCGCTTGCTCGGAGATCCGGAGCGGGCGATGGAGCCGCGACGTCTTCGGTCAGGCTTTCGATCACGGCTTCGAGGTCTGGCGCGAGCGGGGCCTCGATGACGAGAGGAGTGCCCGCGAGCTCGAGGGTGATGCGCGCCGCGTGCAAGAACGTTCGATCGAGTCCGTGGCGTTCCTCGAAATGACGGTTCGAGGCGGGATCTCCGTAGCGGGCATCGCCGAGCACGGGGTGGCCGATTCCGGCGAAGTGACGGCGGATTTGATGCGTGCGCCCCTGCTCCGGCAACGCTCGAACGAGCGAGTGCGTCGCGACGCGGCGTTCGCGGCGATAGCGGGTCGAGGCTTCGCGCAGCGTGCCGCCGTCGGAAAGCGCGCGGACGATGCGCCCCTTCGCCGGAAGGCTGCCCCGAACCAGGGCGAGGTACTCCTTTCGTCCTTGCCTCAACGTTCGAGCGAGCTCCGCGACGAATGCCGGTTTGCGCGCGAACAGACACACCCCGCTCGTGCCGACGTCCAAGCGGTGGACGGGAACCGCCTTTCGGAACCCGGGGAGGCGTCGCACCGCCGCGAGCAGGTCGTGCGCGTGCTCGCCTTGAGGGGTCGTCGGCAAGTGGGGCGGCTTGTTCACGGCTACGAACATCTCGTTGCGGTACAGCTCGACGACGGGGCTCGGCGGCGCCGGCTCGAGCACGGCCAGAGTCTCGACGCTTTCCGAGAGCGGGATCATGTCCAGCGGCAGGAGGGAGCGCGCAAGGAAGCCGAGGTGCGCGAGGTGCGAAAGGTCGCGGGCGAGCGTCCTCGGATTGCACGACACCGCGACGATGAGCCGAGGCGCCCGCTCCGCGAGCAATCGGCGAACGCGTGGGGAGAGTCCCCGACGCGGCGGATCGACGACGATCGCGTCCACGGGCTCGGTCGAGGCCAGCGCGACCTCGGCCGGAGCCGCGTGCACGTGCACCCGGAGCCCCTGCGCCTCGGCAGCCTGGACGAGGGCCTCGATTCCCGGTGCGTGCGCGTCCACGGCGGTGACGGCAGCACCGCGGGCGGCGAGATCCAACGCGAGCGCGCCGGAGCCCGCGTACAGCTCGAGAACACGACGCCCCGAAAGGCCGCCGAGCGCCGACTCCAGAACGGAGGCGATCGCCTCGTGAAGGCGCGCTGCTTGCCCCGCGTGCGCCTGCACGAACGACCCGGGCACGGCGTAATGGAAAGGGCCGCCAGGTTTGACGGTATGCGGGGCGCGATCGGCGCCCTCCAAGGTCTCGGGGACGCTCCCGAGCAATCGCGGGCTGTTGCGTGGCCTTCGGCTCACCGAAACGCCGAGCACTTCGGGGTGCTCCGTGCGAAGCCGCCGGGCGGCCTCTGCCAACCGGGTTGCGCTCGTCTCCTCGGAGACGAGGAACGTGACGAGCACGCCCGTATCCGCTTCGCGGACGTCGATGCCGTCCAGCGGAAAGTCGAACGGGAGCAGGCGCCGAATGCCGTCCACTGCCGCCGCAACCCGCGGGGTGAGGAGCTGACAGCCGGGCAGGTCCACCACGTCATGAGTGCCGCGCGCGTAGAGCCCAACGACGGAACCCGCCACGACGAGCTTTGCCCGCACCCGATAGCCGACCATGGGCGCGGCCGGGGCGGCCGGATGGAGCGTCGTTGATGCGAGCTCCCCGTAGCGCCGGATCGCGCGCTCGAGGAGGGCTTGCTTGGTCGCGAGCTGGGCGCCGTACTCGAACGCAGACAAGGGGCAACCGCCGCACTGCGTTGCATGCGGGCAGCTCAGGCGGGCCGAGACATCGGACACCCGAGAGGTTTAGCGGCCGGAGGCGTATACGGTACTGCGTACGCGGTGCCGCAGTGCGGGGGGCTGACGGGCGCGCCTGCCATTCCGGTTGGCACAGGTGGCACACCGTCGAGTGCGACCGGCGGCCAGAATCGGCCTGAAAACAGCGGGAGCGTCCTGCGAAGGGAGGGGCGTCGAGGCTGGCACGCGAGGTGCAAGGACACGCGTCGACTCGCTGCGTGTGAGCCCCCTCGGGGCTCTCCCGGAGCGAGCAAGGATCTTGCCCGGTGCGTCGCGACCTCAGGGTTGCCTCGCCCGGGCGGGGAACGTGGTGGCGGCTTCGGCCGCACAGGGCAAGGCGGATCGGAGGCCGGCGGGTAACCCCCGCCGGCCTCGACTTTGTGCGCCCAGCATGGGCGCTGTCTTGCGGGTGCAAGTCCCGCCGAAAGGAGACCATCCCAATCGAAGCGAACCGCAGCTGCGGAAGGGCGACCAACCGTGGGAAGGAAGCGGGGAGCGAAACCGC
>QGUH01000686.1 GCA_003242355.1 Pseudomonadota bacterium | reverse complement strand
AAGCGTTTGTAGGCGCGGCACAGCGCTTCTTCGGCCCGCCCCGGATGCGCCTCGGCCAGCACGCGCTCGAGATTGAACAGCGCTTCCTCCGCCTCGGAGTCGAGGCCGATGCGATGCAGAATGCGCACCGTTTCGGGCAGCTCGGGCTCAATCGGGACGACGCCCGGATCGCGTTCCTCGTCGGGCGGGGGCGGCAGGGGCGGAGGCGGCTCGTGACCGAGCGCGCGCAAGCGCGCGGCCGCGGCGAGCGCCGCGAACGAGAGCGGATGATCTTCGACGACCTTGCGCAGGCGCGCGATACCCTCCTGTTTCCGTCCCGATTCGTAGATCGCGACGGCGAGGAGCTGGTCGTACCGCGCTCGATCCCGTTGAGTGCGCGCAGAACGCGCGAGCTCCTCGAAAGCGCGCGCGGCGGCGGCGGCGCGCCCGGAGGCGAGCCACGACACCGCGCGTTCGTCCTTCGCCTCGGGAGTGAACCGCCCGCGCGCCCCGTAGCGCGCGATATAGCTATCGAATGCGGCGGCGGCCTTGGCGAAGCGCCCGCGTTCGTAGTGCAGTTGGGCGATTTGGTACGCCGCGTATTCTGCGAACGGGCTGCGCGGATAGGCGCGCAACAACCGCTCGAACACGGCCCCCGCGCGCTCGAGCTCGCCACGCCGGGCTTCCGAACGCCCGGCGTAAAACAGCCACTCCGGCGCGCGCTTCGGATTCGCGCGCGCAGCGGCCGTGAGCAGCTGCGCCCCTTTCTGTAGGTCCTGGCGCGCGATGTACCGCGCGCGCCCTTTCAAGTAGTCGATGCGGCCGGGCTCGAGCGCTGGCCCCGCGGTGCGGATGAGAGCCTCGACCTCCGCCTCCGTTCGATCGATGAGCCCTGCGTTGGCGAACGCTTCCGCGCGTTCCAACCGTTCGGCCCGGGTGAGCGGTGGCGCCTTGAGCGCTTCGAGCCGCTCGAGCGCGCCCTCCGCCGATTCGCACGTCGCCGCGCGCACGGCGAGCCAGCGTAGCTCCCGCCGCGCGCCTTCCGTGTCGTCGGGCTCGAGCACGGTGGCGAGCAACGCGCGCGCCGGCGCTTCGAGATTGCACAGGTTCGCTCGGCGCGAGAGCGTGCGCAGCATGGCGGTGAGCCGAGCGCTCGCCTTGCGGCGATCGCCGAGCGCGGCCTCGGCGCGAGCCGCGAGCAGCTGGCTCTCGGGATCTTTCCTGTCGGCGAAGTACGCGAGCGTCTCGGCGGGGTCGCCTGCCTCCACGGCGGCGCGCGCCCGCTTCTCCCGGATCGAGTCGGCGAGCAGCGGCAACTGGGATTCGAGGCCCTTCAAAAGCTCGACGACACGCTGGGAGTCGCCGAGCCGTTCGGCCGCCGCCGCGCGGGCGTAGCGCACCTCGGGACGGGACAGCACGCTCGGATGCTCGCCGTCGAGCGCGCGCGCCGCTTCGTGCCAGCGTTCCATCCGGAACAGCTCGACCCATGCGGGAAGCGGCGCCCCGGTCCCGAGCGGCAAGGCCTCGGCCTCTCGAACGAACGGAAGCGGCGCCGGCTTCTTTTTTTGCTCGGAGACATGCTCCCGCGGGGAGGCCGCATCCGCGTTCGCCGAGCCGGATCCGGGCGGCCGGCTGCAGGCCGCAACGGCAATCACGACGAGCGAGAAAGCAGACCGGACCCGCACTCCTCCTTTGGTATCACGCTTTCTCGATCTCGCCGAGCTTTTGGGGTCGTTTGCCCAGAGCTCACCAGCCCCAGCGATACTCCGCACGCAGCTCGAACGCGGTGGTCGAACCTTTCGTGCCGAGTCGATCGTGGGCACCGGAAACCCCCAGCGCGAAGCTCCGGGAGAACGCGTAGTCGATTCCACCGAGAATGCCCAGCGTGGCGCCGCGTCGCGGCAGTGTCGTGGCCCCACTTCCTACCTCGTAGTACCCGATGCGCGCACCGAGATGCGGAATCCATTGAATGATATCGAGCCGGTACGAGAGCCCAGCGGTCGCCAACACCAGCACCGTCTCGTCCGGATCGCTCTCGATGGAATGCAGTGAGCCCCGCACGTCGAGTCGGGCGTCGAAACTTCCGAACAGACCGTAAGCGCCGTAAACACCGAGACCCGGGCCAGGACGCAGCCCGCGCCCTGCTCCCACGTATCCCGCCGAAGCGCCCACGTGCCACTCGCGGGGGGCCGCATCCGCCGTGGCCGGAAGCACGCCCGCCAGCGCGGCGAGGAGAACGCCGACGAGGTTGACGAATCGACGGGCTCGCCGCGTCGCGCTCGACGGGCTCACACCGCCCCTCTCCGCCGCAGCGCATTTGGCCGGGCCCCGGAGCGGCGGCAGGCGTCGATTTCGAGGGGCGTGCCCGACGGAGGAAGTGGGAGTAAAGGGAACCACGGGGGCCGATGGTAGCGGGGTCGAAGCGGGGCGCGACGTGGATTCCGAGATGAGCGGAAGTCCGCTCCGGAGGTTGGCCAGGGGGTTGGTCAGACCATGCTCAGCGGGTCCACGTCGATGGCCACGCGGGCGCGCCGGTCGAAGGGGGCGCGCGCGATGGCCAACAGGCTCGGGCGCAAGGCGCTGCGATCGGGGGCGCGCACCATCACGTGGAAACGATACCGATTCCGAAGCCGCGCGATGGGCGCCGGAGAAGGCCCCAGCACGCGCGTTTCCGCCGAGGCTCGGCTGCGCGCGATGGCACAGACGCGCTCGGCCGTCGCGCGGGCCACCTCTTCGAGAATCGCGTCGCAGCGCACGAGCGCCATCCGTGAGAACGGCGGATAACCGAGCTCGCGCCGCTGCTCGAGCTCGTGCTCGACGAAACCGGCGACGTCGTGCCGAGCCGCGCACACGACCGCTGGGTGCTCGGGTTTGCGCGTTTGGATCAGAACGCGCCCGGGGACGTCGCCTCTCCCCGCACGACCCGACACCTGGACGAGCAGGTGGAAGGTTCGCTCGGCCGCGCGGAAATCCGGCAAGGAGAGCGCGGCGTCCGCGTTGAGCACGCCGACCAGCGTCACGTTGGGCAAATCGTGGCCCTTGGTGACCATTTGCGTGCCGACGAGGATGTCGACCTCGCCGCGTCGCATGCGCTCGAGCACCTGGTCGCTCTTCAGGCCCGCAGCAACGTCCCGATCCAGCCGCGCGACGCGTGCGCCGGGCAGACGCGCGGAGAGCTCGGTCTCGATGCGCTCGGTCCCCGCCCCCTCTTCCACGAGCTCTCCCCCGGCGCCCGCGGCCCACCCCCGCGGCCGCGGGGCCCCGAAGTCGCAGTAGGGACGAACGAGCGGTCCGCCGCGCGCCCGGTGACGCGTCAGGGCCACGAGGAGGGGGGGGCTCTTTTTACAAATTAG
>QGUH01000685.1 GCA_003242355.1 Pseudomonadota bacterium | reverse complement strand
CCTGACGCACGGTCGGGCGGTTCCGAGCGTGCGTCAGGTGCGCAAAGCCTTGCACGACCTCGCCCACGACCTGCGCGGGCATCCGTGGCCGCTCGCTGCTCCCGCCGTGCGTCGCGCCGTGGGCTGATTCCGCGCGTTCGCACGCGCTCGGTGACGGCCGAAACCTCGCCTTCGCACCGCCTTGGTGGGAAGAGGGAGGCAGGGTGCGCCGATGCGGCGCGCGGTCCTGATTTCGACTCGCGGGCCTGCTTTCCTGGCTGGCGCGAGACGAGCACGTGATGTACGTCGAACCCGCGTGCGCCGCCTTCACGCAGTCCGTCCTGGCAGCGTCACGGTCGAGGTCGAATCGTCGATCGCGCTCGCTGTCCTGCTCGTTCCGCTCGTCGCCGTGCTGACGGCGCTCCCCTGGGTTTACGCCGAAAGCACGGTCCTCGGGCGGGCGGTCACCACTCTCGGGGGTGGTGCCGCCCTCGTCGCCGCCCTGGCCGCGCAGCGTCCCCGGCGCCGAGAAATCGCCATTCCAGCGGGGGCAACGCTGGAGCTCGAAAACGCGCCCGCAGGCGAGGACGATCGCTATCGCGTCGTGCTCCACCAGGGGGAGCGGCGCGTGCTCCTGCTCGATCACGGTGACCCGGCGCGAGCCATCGCGGAGCTGCGCGAGATCGTGCGCGTCACGCGGGCGGCAGTTCGCCCGGGATGGGGCCTCACGGACGAAGACCTCGAGCCGGGTGCCGATCCGGGTGACGTCGTGCTCCACCCCCTCGAGCTGGTCGCCCCGTGCGCGCCCGGGCAAGTGCGCGCTGGGGTTGCGGGCTGCGGCGGCGCGCTGTTCGTGCTCGTGATGTTCCTGAGCGCGCCGCGCGCCGAGCTCGAAATCCACACGCTGAGCGTGGCGCTACCGCTGCTCTCGGTGGTCGGTGTGGCCGCCATCGGCGTTCTCGTGCTCGGCGTACGTCGGCGCGTCACCATCACGGCGCGCGGCCTTCGGGTCGAACACCTCGTGTTCGGTCGCGCGACGCTCGAGATCGAGGTGCCGCGCACCGAGCTCGTCGCAGCGCGGGCGACCGCACCGGGCACGCGCACGTGCCACGTGCTCTTGGAGACGCGCAGCGGGCCGCGATCCATCGCCGTCGGGGGTGACGCGGCCGATGCGATCGTGCGCGCCGTGCAGAAGACGCCCGCGCACGCGCCGGTCTCGGAGCTCACGAACGGTCGTGCCGTCTCCACATACGGCTCCGTGTTGGAGCACAATCCGTACTGAACCCGACGCCGGCGTTCGGCGTCGCTCACCGAAAGGGACCCCGCACTCGATGGCGCTGCGTTTCACCTCCGTTCTCGGGATCTCCATCGCCATGGTCGTCTCGCTCCTCGGTTGTGAGGAACGCAAAGCTCCCGAGCCCGCGGCGCGCGTTTCACCGCCGGAGCCCGCGCCACCTCCCGAAGCGCCGAGCGCTGCCCCGCCCCCCGAGCCCACACCACGCGGACCTGCGGAGCCGTTGAACGTGCTCCTCATCACGATCGACAGCCTGCGGGCGGACATGCCGTGGACGGGCTACCCGCGACCCATCGCGCCGAACCTCACCGAGCTGGCCAACGACTCGGTGGTGTACCCGCGCGCCTACAGCGCCTCGAGCTACACCGCGAAGAGCGTGGCTACGCTGCTCACGGGTCGCTTCGCCTCGACGCTCTACCGCGACGGATACTTCTTCGCGAAGTACTCCTCGGCGAACCTGTTTTTCCCCGAAATCCTGAGCGAGCGCGGCATCGCCTCGTTCTCCTGGCACGCGCACTTGTATTTCCAGCGCGGCAAAGGGCTCGACCAGGGCTTTACCGAGTGGCGCCTGGTTCCGGGAATCACCTTCAATCCGAACACGGACGAGCACGTCACGAGCGAGAAGATGACGAAGCTCGGCATCGAGCTGCTCGACAATCCCAAGCTCACCGACGGGCAGTTCTTCGCTTGGGCCCACTACATGGACCCGCACGACCAGTACGTGAAGCACGAGGAGTCGCCGGATTTCGGGCGCAAGAACCGCGACCGCTACGACTCCGAGGTGTGGCACACCGATTACTGGGTCGGTAAGCTCCTCGAATTCGCGCGGCAAAAGCCGTGGTGGAAGAAGACGGTGCTGATCGTCTCCGCGGACCACGGCGAGGCCTTCGGCGAGCACGGGATGTACAAGCACGCCTTCGAGGTTTGGGAGGTGCTGACTCGGGTGCCGCTGATCGTGCACGGTGGCGGCATCACCCCACGGCGCATCGAGCAGCGACGCTCGCACATCGACCTCGCGCCGACCATCCTCGAGCTGATGAAGGTGCCCGTGCCCGACGGCATGCAGGGCAAGTCCCTGGTGCCGGAGCTCTACGGCGCCGAGCCCGAGTCGCGCGAGCCCATCCTCGTCGAGCTCGCGGAAGACAGTCACAATCCGCCGCGCCGGGCGCTGATTTCCGGTCGCTACAAGATCATCGACTTCGGTCGGAACCGCTTCGAGCTCTACGACCTCGAGGCCGACCCGGGCGAGGAGAAGAACCTCGCCAAGGAGCTGCCCGAAGAGCTCGCCCGCATGCGCGCCCTGCTCGCCGAAAAGTACGCGACGCTCCCCACCGTCGCGCCCTACGGCGGGATGAAGCTTCGCGAGGGCGGCATTGCGCGCGGCCCCTCCGGGCCGCCCAAGACTCCGGAGAGCGCTCCAAAGGCGGCCGCCTCCGGAAGCGCTGCGGCCCCATCACCCCCCAAGAATGCGGAGAGGGCTCCAGCGGCAGCCACCTCCGGCGCCGCAGCCCTGTCGCCCGCCGCCCCCGCTGCCTCGGAGTGACTCCCGTAAACGCGTCGGCGGACGCTTCGTCGGGGTCACGGTGCGTCATCGCGCGAGCGAGAGCTCGACGGGTGCGGTCACGGCGTGCGCAGGCGCACCCGGCCTCGCGCTGCTCGACGGGCGAGCTCGCTTCTCGCGACGGAGCCGTTTTGGCGACGGGCCTGCGCGTCGGCGCTTACTTGAACAGCGCGCCCGAGTCTTGGTCGACCTGTTCGGCAGCGCTCGGCAGCACCTCGACGAACCAGCGGGTGACGCCGCTGCGTCCCAGGTACTTCGGCTCTTCGGGTTTGCCGGAACCCTTGTACAGCTCGAAGAACCCGAGGCTCTTGCGGTCCGCGAAGTACTCGATGCGGATGACCGCGTCTTCCGGGCGCGGCTTCGTGGGCGGGTTCTCGACGTACTCGGTGACCCGCACGCGCGCGAGCTTCGTCATCCAGTTGGTGACGGTCTCGTCCGGCTTCGTCGGTGAGGAGGCGTCGGCCCACGCTTCTTTCTTCTCGGCGAGCCGAACCACCT
>QGUH01000684.1 GCA_003242355.1 Pseudomonadota bacterium | reverse complement strand
CGGACCCCGAAAGCTTTGTCGCGTGACGGGAGCGTGTAGAGTCGGGACCTCATGGCTCCCTCCCGTTGCGCCCTGATAGCGCTCCTCGCTTGCACTGCCTGCGGCGGCGCTCGCCCCGAGGCTCAGGCACCGACCGCGCTCCCTCCGGAGCCTGCGAGCACCCGCCCCGCGCCGGACCTTTCTCCGGTGCCCGCGCCGGCGGATCTCGTGATGGTGGGGCGCATCGCGCGGCCGCGGGCGCTCTTCGAGACCCTGGCGGGCTGGGCGGGCGTGCCAGCGTCGCTCGAGCAGGTGTTGCCCGACGAGCTCCGCGAGCTCGGATCGATCGTGAGCTGGGACGCTCCCGTGGAATTGGCGGCGGTGCTCGATCCCGAAGCCAGCGGCCCCGAGCTCGAGCCGCTGCTCGTGGTGTCGGTGGGCGTCCCGTCGCCCGCGGATGCGCTCGCGTACTCCGAGCAGCGCGGATACCGCGTCTCGGAAGTCGCTCCGGGCGTTCACCGCGTGGCCGTGGACGACGACGGCGTGTGTGCCGTCTCTGCAGCGCTGGGCCCGACTCCGGCGCGCCTCGTCTGCGGGGGCTCCTGGCGCGACGTCGAAGCGCTTTTGCCGTATGCCACGCGGGGCTTGCCCGGCGAGGTGTTCTCGTCCGACGACGTGCATTTCGAGCTTCGGGCGGAGCCCGTGCGCGCACGCTACCGCGATCAGATTCAGTCGATTCGCGTGATGGCGGGGCTTTTGCTGCGCAGGATTGGGACGGACGACGCGCGCGTCGATCGCGCCCTCTCCGAGGTCGTCTATGGGTTGGCCGACGAGGCGCAGGCACTCGCTCTCGAGCTGGATCGGCTCGAGGTCTCTCTGCGACTCGACGAGCCCGCGCGCGCGCTCGATCTCGACTACGCGCTCTCGCTCGCGGGCACTGGGTCGGTCGTCGGCCAGATCGTGCGCGAAGCGAGCGAGGGGGCGCGACCGGCTCCGGACGATTGGTTCAAGCTGCCCGCTTCGGGGAGCTCTGGCAGCTACTCCACGGCCGTCGGGGGTGCGCGCATCGAGAAGGTCGTGCGCGCGCTCGCCGAGCTGGCCGACGCGTACCTCGAGCGGGAAAAGCTCGGCGCCGACACCCGAAAGCGCATTCGCGACGCCGTCGAGGGCACGGCGCGCATCTACTCGAGCTACGCGTACGTTTCGGGCCCGCTCGAAAAGCCTCCGGCTGGTGACGATGCGAGCGCGCGGCTCGCGCAGGCCGTCGGTTACTACCTCGGGTTCTCCGAAGTGCGCGCAGACCGCATCACGCAATGGATGGGCGACATCGCGAAGGTTCTCGGCGATCGCGCGTTCCTCGCCTGGTTGAAGGAGCGACACGGCCTCGACGCAGCCATGGCGCCGAAGCTCCGGAGTCGCATCGCGCGCGCGGCGCCGTTCGAGGCGCGCGCGACCGTGTACACCCTCGAGCTGCCGGCCGCGCTGCTCGAAACCTTGATGAAGGACTTCGAGGGCCGGCGCGGCGACGACGAGGCGGGCGCCAAAGCCGAGCGCAAGCCAGCGGCGAAACCGGGGAAGCTGACGTTCGTGGTGGTTCCCGACGGCGAGCGCACCGTCGTGGCCGTCGCGGCCGACGAGCGCGTCGCGCTCGACACCGTGGTGCTCGCGCGCGGCGCCGCGCCGCCGGCGCCGCCCCCGGCCCCCGCGCCTGCGCCCCCGCGCCCGCCCCGCCCGTGGTCCGGGCCTTTCGGGCCCCTCCCGGACGTGTTTCGGTGGACCCCGTTCGGGGGGAAGGCGACACCCGCGGAGCTGCCCGCGCTCATGGCGAAGCTCCCGCAGGGCGGGCGCACGCCGCTCGTCTCGACTCTGCGCGCCGAGCTCGCCGGAGAAAGGGTTCGGCTCGTCGGTCGCACGCGGGTGCTCTCGGGCACGTTGAGCGACGCGGGGGCGCTCGTCGTGCTGCTCTCGGACGGCGCCGGGAAGCCCGAGCCGCCGCGGTGATGGAGCGACCCCGACCCGGGAACTTGGCCCCCTGGGTGCGGGCGTGTACGTAGGAGTCGTACATGGTCGGCCTCTGGATTCGCCTGCTCGCTGCGCTTGCGCTGTTGAGCTGGGCGGCGGCGGCCCGCGCCGCCTGGACGCAAACCCAGGTGCACGGGCACCGCGCCGTCGTCGAAATTGCGCCAGATGGCCGGGCCATCGTGGAGCACACGATCGAGCTCGCCGTTCGAGGCGGCCCGTTGCGCGCTTTCGAGCTCGACGGGGTCGAAGCCGAGCTCGAGCCGCTGCCCGGCGCGCAGGCAATCCCCACGGCGCGCTCGGGAGCGTCGGCGCCCGTTCCGGCCACGATTGGTCGCGGTAAAGACGGCGCCCTGCGCTTCGAGCTTCCGCGCGAGCGCGGGCTCGGAACCGGAACGTACCGGCTCCGCTTCAAGTACGCGGCGAATCTGCTCGAGCGGGGACAGATTCGGCGTCGTGGCGCGCTGGCCGTGGTCGAGTGGGTGGGGCCCCGCTTCCGCGAGGGCATCGACGTTGCGACCGTGAGCTTTCGGCTTCCGCTGGGCAGCGCGCCGCCGCGCTTGCCCGCGCTCGACGATCCCGAAGAAGCCGCCGTGCTCGGCGGGGTTTTCGTGTCGCAGGTACACGAGCGCGACGGCCGGCACGTCGTCGAGCTCGTTCGCCCGCACATCGCTCGCGGCGAGCCGGCGGTGTGGCGCGTGCTCGCGGATGCCGCGCTGTTTCCCGCCCTCGCCGAAGGGACGCCTGCCGACGAGGCGTCCAGCAATCGACTCTTGGTGTTGCCGGAGCACTCGGAGGAGCGCCTCGCCTGGCTCCTCGTGCTCCTCGGAGTCGCGCTGGGGTACGGAGGGCTCGTCCTCGTCAAGTGGCGCCTCTTCGCGCGCGATGCCGAGGCCGCAGCGGCCGAGCCGCGCGCGCTGCTGCCGCTTCCTATCGGGGTGCGCGCCGCGCTCTCGGGGGCATCGTTGGCGGCGGCGACGGCGGTTGCCGCGGACGCCGAGCACCCCACGCTCGCCGCGGCGCTGCTGCTCGCGAGCGCGATCCCCGCGTGGATTCTGCCTGCGCGCCCGCACGTCGTGCCGCGCGGTCCGGGGCACTGGCTTCCACTACGGGACGAAGACGCGTTTCGCCGGGCGCGACGACGCACGGCGGGCGCGCCGCTCGATCTCGGGACGCGCACGGGTGTGCTCGTCTTCGCTGCGGTGCTCGGCGCGCTGTTCGCTGCCGCCTCCGGGGTGCACCCGGCTTCACCTTATCACGGGGTCTGCCTCGCGCTGGCAGGGGGGGGTCTTTTGCCCGGTTTGGGCCAGGGGGCCCGCGTTCATTTGCCCCCCGC
>QGUH01000683.1 GCA_003242355.1 Pseudomonadota bacterium | reverse complement strand
ATCGAGGACGCCGTGGTGCGCGCGGTGTTCGGCGAGAGCGCGTTCGCGCGGCGGGAGCTGTTTCGGCGGGTCGGCCAGACGACGCTGTACGCGGCGCTCGGCTCGGTGTTTCCGCTGGCGGCCTGCAAGTCGAATACGAAGGAAGAGCTCCAGAAGATCGAGAAGGGCGCGCAGGCGGCCAGCACGAGCAAACCTTTGGAAAAGGCGCAGCTCAAGGTCGGTTTCGTGCCGATTACGTGCGCGACCCCGATCATCATGGCGCACCCGCTCGGGTTCTACGGGAGGTACGGGCTCGAGGTGGACGTGATCAAGACCGCGGGCTGGGCGGTGGCGCGCGACAAGTCGCTTTCGAAAGAATACGACGCCTCGCACATGCTCACGCCGATGCCGCTCGCGATCACGCTCGGCGCCGGCTCCACGGCGGTTCCGTACCTGATGCCCGCGGTCGAGAACGTCAACGGCCAGGCGATCACGCTCGACGTCAAGCACGCGGACAAGCGCGACCCGAAGCAGTGGAAGGGCTTCAAGTTCGCCGTTCCATTCGACTATTCGATGCACAACTTCCTGCTCCGCTATTACGTGGCCGAGCACGGGCTCGATCCCGATCGCGACATTCAAATCCGCGTGGTGCCGCCGCCCGAGATGGTGGCCAACCTCAAGGCCGGAAACGTCGACGGCTATCTCGCGCCCGATCCGTTCAACCAGCGTGCCGTGTACGAGAAGGTCGGGTTCATCCACCTGCTCACGAAGGAGATTTGGGATGGGCACCCCTGCTGCGCGTTCGCGTGCAGCAAGGAGTTCGCCGAGACGATGCCCAACACCTTCGCCGCGCTGTTCAAGGCGATCGTGGATGCAACGCACTTCGCCGCGAAGGCCGAGAACCGAAAGCAGATCGCCGAGGCGATCGCGCCCAAGAACTACTTGAACCAGCCGGTGACGGTGGTCGAGCAAGTGCTCACCGGCAAGTTCGCCGACGGGCTCGGCGCGATTCGCGACGTGCCGGATCGCATCGGGTTCAATCCGTTCCCGTGGCACTCGATGGCCGTGTGGATCCTGACGCAGATGAAGCGCTGGGGGTACGTCAAGGGCGACGTCGATTACAAGCAAATCGCCGAGCGCGTGTACCTCGCCGCCGACTGCGCGAAACACATGAAGGAGCTCGGCTACACGCCGCCCTCTGGCACGTATTCCAAGTACACGATCATGGGCAAAGTCTTCGACCCCGAAGACCCCGAAGGGTATCTGCAGAGCTTCCCCATCAAGCGCATTGCAAGCTGATGCTTCCCGCGATGCCTCGCGAGCCGCAAAGTCTCGTCCACGGGCCTTCGGGTTTGCCGACCCGGCAGGCCGAGCAGCACGGCTCGCTCGTCCTCCTCGCACTGCGCGTTCGCGCCCGGCATCACGGGTGCTTTCAGCCTGCACCTCGACGAGCCAGCGACCAGAACGGCTCATCGAAAATGTATCGGGAAGCGGTGCACTCCATCGATGGAGGAGAGACATGGTGTCGTCGCTGAAAGTGAAAGGCGCGCTGCTCTCGGTCGTGTTGCTCGTCGTGGGGCTCGGTGTGTGGGAGCTCTCGTCGCAGAGCGGGAGCACGGCCGAGGCCGCGTCGGCGTACGACGCGCTGGTTGCCGGCGCGGAGCAAACGGCGCGCATCCCGCCGCCGTCCAAGATCGTCGCGCTCGCGGCCGAGCAGCTCCGCAACCCGTTCTACGACGCGGGACCGAACGACAAGGGCATCGGCATTCAGCTTCTGTATTCGCTCGGCCGCGTGCTTTCTGGCTACTTCGCCGCGCTGCTCGTGGCCATCCCCGTGGGGTTCCTCATCGGGATGTCGCCGCTCATGATGCGGGCGCTCGACCCGTTCATCCAGGTGCTCAAGCCGATTTCTCCGCTCGCCTGGATGCCGCTCGCGCTCTTTTTGATCGAGGATTCGGTGGCCTCGTCGGTGTTCGTGATCTTCGTCTGCTCTTTGTGGCCGGTGCTGATCAACACGGCGTTCGGCGTGAGCTCGGTGAGCCGCGACTACCTCAACGTGGCGCGCACGCTCGAAATCAACCCGCTCAAGACGGCGTTCACGGTGATTCTGCCCGCGGCGGCGCCCACGATTTTGACCGGCATGCGCATCTCGATCGGTATCGCCTGGCTCGTGATCGTCGCGGCCGAGATGCTCGTGGGCGGAACCGGCATCGGCTACTACGTGTGGAACGAGTGGAACAACCTCGACCTCGCCGCGGTCCTCTTCTCCATTCTCATGATTGGCGTCGTCGGCATGGTGCTCGACGCGATTCTCGCGCGCGCCGCCCGCGCGGTCTCGTACGAGGCGTGACCGGGCGTCGGAAAGAGGTGATTCGTTGACGCACACTCCGTTTCTGTTCGTCGATCGGCTGACGAAGACGTACCCGGAGCCTCGCGGCAAGGGCGAGGTGGTGGTGTTTCGGGACGTGAGCTTCGGGGTGGAGAAGGGCGCGTTCGCGTGCATGATTGGCCACTCGGGGTGCGGCAAGTCCACGATTTTGAACATCATCGCGGGGCTCACGCCGGCGACGAGCGGCTCGGTGTTCGTGAACGGCGAGCGCGTGACGGCGCCCGGGCTCTCGCGCGGTGTGATTTTTCAGAATCACGGCCTTTTGCCGTGGAAGACGGCGCTCGGCAACGTGGTCTTCTCGGTGAAGGCGCGCTTTCCGGATTGGCCGCGCACGCGCGTTCTCGAGCATAGCCTCACGTACTTGCACATGGTGGGGCTCGAAGGCGCCGAGCACCGGCGGCCGAGCGAGCTCTCCGGCGGCATGCGCCAACGCGTCGGCATCGCGCGGGCGTTCGCGACGGAGCCCGAGATTCTGCTCATGGACGAGCCGTTCGGCGCGCTCGACGCGCTCACCCGCGGCACCATTCAAGACGAGCTGCTTCGGCTCTGGAGCAAGCGCGGCCAGACGGTGTTCATGATCACGCACGACGTGGACGAGGCGCTGTACCTCTCCGACCAGGTGCTGCTCATGTCGAACGGCCCCAATGCCCGGGTCGCCGGCTGCGTCACCGTCGATTTGCCGCGCCCGCGGGACCGCGCGCGCCTCTCGAAAATGCCGGAGTATTACGAGCTCCGCACTCGCCTGCTCGACTTTTTGTCGAACGGCGGCCGCGGCGAGTCGCGCGTCGCCAGCGAGCGCGCCCCGTCGAAAACCGCGCCGCTCGTGGAACCCGGCGAAGCCGAGCTCAAACCCGTTTGAGCCTCCGCCGGGGGACTATCCCAACCACCAGAAGGGAGGATCACCATGACCAAAGAGGAAATGACCGCGCGCATTCTCGAGGCCAAGAAGCAGAAGAAGCGTATGCGTTCGGGAA
>QGUH01000682.1 GCA_003242355.1 Pseudomonadota bacterium | reverse complement strand
TGCGTTCGGGGGGCGTACCTTGCAACACGAGTTCGGCCTGGCGGAAGAGGTGGGGGGCGGCGTTGACGGGCCCTCCGCCATCGGCAGCGTGGCCCAACCGTACCGACGGATGCCGGCGCGGTCGCCGAGCGCGTCCAGCACGGCCGTGCCGAGCACGATGCCCACGTCCTCGGTGGTGTGGTGCCCGTCGATCTCGACGTCGCCGCGCGCACGGACCGTGAGATCGAAGCTGCCGTGCCGCGCAATCTGGTCGAGCATGTGCGACAAGAAGGGGAGGGGCGTTTGGATGTCGCTCTTGCCCGTGCCGTCGAGGTCGATCTCGACGGCGACGTCGGTTTCGCGGGTCTTTCGCTCGACGAGCGCTTTGCGAGTCATGGGGGTTCCGCGTCGAGGCTCGAGTGTTACTTGAGGTCTTCGATCTTCCAGACGCCGTGCTCGCGCACGAGCTCGAGTGTTCCGGAAGCTCCGTAAGCCATCGTGGCGCGCTCCCCCAGGATTTCGAAGCGCGCCGTGGGGAGCGCTGCCTTGAGCGCCTGCATCATGCGCTCGACGTCCTCGCGTTGCTCCCCCATCCACGCTTTCTCGAGGGACGCCGCGTCGAGATCGCCGCGTTGCGCCTCGGGCACGAACCGGAGCAGCACGTCGAAGCGGCGGTTCATGTAGGCGCGCACGAATGCCGCGACGGCGCGTTCCGGCGTGGTCTGACCGTAAAGGTCGATGCTGCTCCCATCGATCTTCCAGGCGCCGTCCTCGTACACGAGCAAGAGCGGCGGCCCGCCGGGTGGCGTCACCGTCGCCGTCACCGAAGGGGCACCGGCGGGCCGTTCGAGAGCCTGCGCCAGGTCCCGAACTTCTTCGGGATTCTCTTGGACGATGCGTCGGAAGTCTTCGTAAGAGATGGACTTTTTTGCGTCGGTGCTCAGCAGTCGGTAGGCGTCCTCGGTCCGACCGGCAGCGAGGGCTCGGGAGTACGCCCGGAGCGTCTCGTCGGGGCGCGCCGAAGCCTGCGTGGACGCGCAGCCTCCGCAGAGGACGGCCGCGAGGCAAACGGCTAGCGATCGCCTAAGCACCATGGCCGAGCGCCTTTACCACAGGCCGAAACCCCGAGCGACTTCGCCGTTTGCGTCGGGGGCAGGGGGGCTGTCACCAGGCGCACCCTGGTCGGTGCCGATCCGGCGTCGCGGTATGCCCGGGATTTCACCCCGACCCATCGAAGCAGAAGCAGAGAACGCTGCTGGACGTCCCTACGCAGCGTACTATTTTGCTTTTCATGCGCGCTTCTGGCGCTCCGCCCCGCACCGAGCGCATCACGATCCTGCCGCTCAGGAACTCGGTGCTGTTTCCGATGTCCGTGGTCCCCATCAACGTGGGTCGACCGCGCAGCGTCCGACTCGTCGAAGAGCTCTTGGGCGAAGAAAGCGCCCTCGTGGGGGTCCTCACTCAACGCAGCGCCGAAACGGTGGAGCCGACGTTCGCCGAGCTGTATTCGGTGGGAACACTCGCACGGGTGGTCAAGGTCATTCGCCTGGGCCCCTCGAATTACAGCGTCGTTCTGAACGGGCTGGGTCGGTTCCGCGTCGTCGAGCCGCAAGGGCTCGAACCGTTCATGCACGCCGACGTGGAGCGGATCCCGGAGCCCGTGCAGACGAGCCCCGAGCTCGCCGAGCTCGGGCAGAAATTGCGGCAAGTCACGCGCCAGGTGCTCGCGCTCATGCCCAACCTTCCCAAGGAAACGGCGAGCATCCTCGACAACGTGCGCGAGCCCGGCGCCCTGGCGGATCTCATCGCGTCCAACTTCCCCGACGAGCATGCCAGCATCCACGTGCGGCAGAGCATTCTGGAAGCCTTCGACGTCACCCATCGCGTCAAGCTGGTTTCCGGAATGGTCGAGCGGCAGCTCGAGGTGTTGCGCGTGCGCCAGGAGATCTCCTCCGAGGTGCAGAACGAGCTGAGCCGCTCGCAACGCGACTATGTGCTGCGCCAGCAGATGCGCACGATTCGCGAAGAGCTCGGTGAGGCGGCCGAGGACGACGAGATCGAGCAGCTCCGCGAGCGGATCGCCCGCGCCGAGCTGCCGCCGGAGGCGGAGCGCGTGGCGCGCAAGCAACTCAGTCGCCTGAGCAGCATGCAGCCGCAGTCGGCCGAGTTCCAGGTGACCCGCAACTACGTCGAGTGGCTCGCGGATCTGCCGTGGAACCGCACCACGCCGGACCGCATCGACGTGCGCGAGGTGCGGCGTTGCCTCGACGAGGACCACTACGGGCTCGAGGCCGTCAAGCGCCGCATCGTCGAGTACTCGGCGATTCGGCAGCTCCGCAAGGACAAGCGCGGGCCGATCCTGCTCTTCGTCGGTCCCCCCGGCGTTGGCAAGACCTCGCTCGGTCGCTCGATCGCCCGCGCGATGGGGCGGCGCTACGGACGGATTTCTCTGGGCGGCGTGCGCGACGAGGCCGAGATCCGCGGGCACCGGCGCACGTACGTCGGGGCGTTGCCGGGTCGGATCATCCAGGCGCTGAAGAAGGTCGGCTCGCGGAATCCCGTTCTCATCCTCGACGAAATCGACAAGATGGGCGTGGATCTGCGGGGCGACCCGGCGGCTGCGCTGCTCGAAGTGCTCGACCCCGCGCAGAACGACACCTTCGTCGACCACTACATCGACGTCCCGTTCGATCTGTCGGAGGTCATGTTCATCGCCACGGCGAACTACCGCGGCAGCATCCCCGAGCCTCTCAAAGATCGAATGGAGATCATCGAGGTGCTCGGCTACACGCGCACCGAGAAGCGCGCGATCGCCGAACAGTTCCTCGTGCCCAAGCAGATTCGGGAAAACGGCATCACCGAGGCACAGGTTCGCTTCACGCCCGAAGGAATCGAGACGATCATCGACCACTATACGCGCGAAGCCGGTGTACGCGGCCTCGAGCGCGAGATCGCCGCGGTATGTCGCGACGTCGGCGTGCGCCTGGCGGAGGGCACGCTCAACGGGCAAGTGACCGTGACTCCCGAGCACGTTCGCGAGCTCCTCGGGCCCGAGAAGCACCGGCCCGAGCTCGCGGAGCGTCGGCTCGTTCCCGGGGTCGCCGTGGGCCTCGGTGTTTCTGGCGCGGGCGGTGACCTTTTGATCGTCGAGGCCACGCGCATGCCCGGCAAAGGCGAGATCGTCATCACCGGGAACCTGCGCGCGGTCATGAAGGAGTCGGCGGAAACGGCCGTGTCGTTCGTTCGATCCCGCGCCGACCGGCTGCGGCTCGATCCGGAGTGGCTGCGGAAGATCGATATGCACGTGCACGTCCCTCGGGCGCGCGCCGTTCGCGATGCAGCGAGCGCGGGCGTCGCCATGTTC
>QGUH01000681.1 GCA_003242355.1 Pseudomonadota bacterium | reverse complement strand
CGTTCTGGCTGTGCGGGGTCTGCGGGTTCTTCCGGCGTTTCCGCCGGCCTCCCCGCGAGGCGAAGAGGTCCGGCAACGCGAGACCGAACGTTGCAACGGGTGGCGCCGGTGAGACGTCGCCGCGGCGATAGAGCAGCGCCGCGGCGGGAAACTGACCCAGAATCGCCGGGTCGTCGATGCCGAACTTGGTGATGGTGCGTTGACGCCCCGGTTCGATCAGAGCGAAGAACACGAGCGCGTCCGTCCCCTGGAGCGCGGCGTAGCTCGACGCGATGAGGGGCATCTCCGCCCGGAACCGGTTCGGCGCGGGCCAACCGATTTCCGAGATCAGGCTCGGCTTGTCGTTGTACCGCACGTCCTGGATGGGCAAGGCGTACCTCGGCTCCACCCGGTCGAGCGATTCGGGATCGAAACGGAGCGCGCTCGCGTCACGATAGCGATCTCCGGCTTCGATCGTGTACGAGGCCCGCGGCCCGAGGTGCGGCCCTTGATAGTAGCCGTGCCGGTCCATCGCGTCGCAGACCAGGTTCGCCCATTTGTCGAGCGGCCCGAGCACGCGCGCGTCCGCGGTCACCCAGTTCGAGCACACGATCGTGGCCGCGTATCCCGTGCTCCGGAGGTGATCGCGCTGGCGCACGAAGTACTCCCGCATCGTGCGCGCGAGGAACTCGATGGTGTCGCGACCGCGCGCCGAGGGGCGGTTCAGCGCCTCCCAAAGCCCGACGAAACCGAGCCGCCCCTGATCCAGGTGATCCCCGCGCACCCTGCTCCCGTAGCGAGCGAGCGCGCGCTCGAGATCGCCGTAGCGCTGCGCGGCGAAGGCCCCGAACTTCCGCTCGAGCACCGCCATCTGCTCGGCAGGGATGGTCTCGTACGGCTTGAACGTCCAGAAGAGGAGTGAATCCTCGTTGACGATCTCGACGAACGCGAGCGCCGGATCGCGTGCGAGCGGCAGACCCGTATGCGGATTTTCCGACGTGAGGATCGCATCCCACCAACCGCGCTGAATGCGCTGCAACCGTTCGTCGAAGAACGCAAGCCCCAACGGCGCGCGGTCACCGTGGTACCCGGCGAACCCATCCTCGGGACGCAGCTCGCGCCACAGCGGAAAATAGATCGACAAGGCCAGGTAAATCCCGTTCGCCTTGAGCGCTGCGGCGAGGCGATGCAGCCCGGCGAGCTCCTCTGGATCCACGCGCGCAAAATCGTCCTCTCGCCACAGGGGCCCGTGAAACCGGAGCAGGTTGACGCCGAACTTCGCCAGCCGCCGTGCGAGGTGGCGGAGCTCTTCGTCGGGCAGCGCGAAGAGCTCCGCCGTGCCATTCACACCCCAGAAGCGCACCGGTTGCTTCGTGTTCGCCTGCACCAACGCATCCCCCTCCGGGACGATCACGCCGCCGAGCCCGGCGCTCGCCTCGTTCATCGAGCGCAAGTCGAGCGGCGACGGGGAGAACGGATCCGCGGGCGGCGAGAACGGAAAGAAATCCTCGCTCGCGTCGGCCACGACACTGGGCGACGAAACATCGAGCTCCGGCCAGTGTGCTGCGAGGACGCGCGGGTCGATCGCGGCCGACCCGCGCGGCGCCTCCTCGGTCGGGTCGAAGGCGCCGATTCCGCCCGCGAGGCCCACGACGAACGTGGCGGCGAACACCACGTCCCCCACCACTCGGACGGCGCGCGGAAGCTTCAGCCGCCCTCCACCGTTTCCCGCTCACGCCGCCGGGCGTGCGGGGCCTTCGGAGGCTGCTCGCGAATGCGCTCGTGAAAGCGTTCCGTCGCGCGCCGCTTACCGAACAGGAGCGCTTCCCTTTCGAAACGGCGCAGGCACTCGAGATACCGCGGGTCCTCCATGCGCGGGTGTTTTTGGGCCATGGCTTTCAAGTACCCGACCAGAATTCCCAAACCGCCGAGGACGTACGGCCGTTCCGCCATTCGGTACAAGGACACGGCCGCCATGTACGCGGGCGTCGATCCCATGAAGTACTTGCCGCGCCCCCACCGCGTGCGTCCGTGCCAGAGGCTGATGTGGCTCGAGCCCATTTGCCGGAGGTGGACGATCCGGAGGTCGGGCTCGTCGACCGATCGCGCGACCCACCCGTGCAGACGGCACATGTGGCCGTCGATACCGTCCCAGCAGACCTCGCGTACGAACCCCCCAATCTCCTCGAAGCACGGGACGCGATAGAATTTGACGGGCCCCACCGAGTTCTCGTCGCCCGTGCGCTCGGGAACGAGGCGCCCGTCGATGCGCAAATAGAGCTTCCCCGAGAGCGTGCCGAGCCACGGGTCGTCCTCGAAGTGCTCCATCACCCGCTCGAAGTAGCGCGGAGACAGCTCGAGATCGCAGTCGAACTTGCAGAGGTAGTCGTACTCGTCGAGCTCGACCCGTGACAGGCCGAAGTAGAACGCGTCCACGACGCCCGGGCCGACCGAGCGATGCCCGCGGTCTTCGCGCCGCACGACCTCGATGAACGGGTACTTCGCGGCCGCCGCGGCGAGGATCTTCGGGGTGTCGTCGCGCGAGCCATCATCCACGATCAACCATTTGGCGGGGAGCACCGTCTGCCGCGCCACGGAATCGATGGTGGTCTGAAGGAACTCGGCTTCGTCGCGACAGGGCGAAATCAAAAGGTAACGACGCGACACGATGAGACCTCCGAAACGTTTCAGTTTAGCGCCACCCCATGCCGACGACACCAGTCGAGCAGCACGAACGGCGCCCAGATGCGCGACCAGTAGAGGCCCTTCGCCCCCGCACGGAATCCTTCCCAGAGGCGCGCGAGCGCCTGCGCATTCAGCCCGACGCTCTTCACGTGACTCCGATCCTCGAAGACGCGCTCGATCTCGCTCGCCAGGCGATCCCGCGCCCAGACCTCGATCGGCAGCACGAAGCCCGCTTTGGGCCGCTCGAACGGCGTCGGGTCGAGGTCGGGCAGCGCGAGCCGGCGAAGCAAGGCCTTCTTGCCGAGCGGATGAAACCGCGCCGCATCCGGAACGGCGAAGGCCGCCTCGACGACGCGATGATCGAGGAGCGGAACACGGACCTCCAGCGAAACGGCCATGCTCGCGGCGTCCGTATCGCGCAGCAGTCGCTCGCCGATGAACAGCCCGAGCTCGAGCAGGCTCACCGCGGAGAGCAGCGGCAGCCCGCGCACCGCCTCCCGCAGCTCGTCGCGCCGCGCCGGCGGAAGCCCGCTGGGAGCGAGCTCGAAGAGCCCGGGCGCGCCGCCGAGCCCGGCGTGGAACTCCCGCGCGAACAGCCCGGTGGCGACCTGATCCACGTCGGGCAACTCACGCGCCGTGCCGGGCGGGCCCGAACTCTACCCCCCCCCCCTCTGCCCGCCCA
>QGUH01000680.1 GCA_003242355.1 Pseudomonadota bacterium | reverse complement strand
TGACCGTTTCACAAGGGCCCTGGCGTGGGGGCCGAGGTCTTCCCCAACCTCAAGTCCGTCCTGAAGGAGGAAGGGCTCACCACGGCCGTCGGCGACGAGGGTGGCTTCGCGCCGCGCCTCGGCTCGAACGAGGAAGCGCTCAAGCGCATCCTGCAGGCCATCGAGGCCGCCGGCTACAAGCCGGGTGAGGACGTGGCGCTCGCGCTCGATTGCGCCGCGAGCGAGTTTTACAACAAGAGCGGCACGTACACCTTCGACAAGAAGGAAGTGTCGGCCGCGGAGCTCGCCGAGATCTACGTCGATCTCACGAAGCGCTACCCGATCGTGAGCATCGAGGACGGCTTCGCCGAGGACGACTGGGAGGGTTGGAAGCTCCTCACGGAGAAGATCGGCTCGCGGGTCCAGCTCGTCGGCGACGACCTGTTCGTGACCAACAAGAAGCGCCTGGAGAAAGGCATCGAAAAGCGGATCGCGAACAGCATCCTCATCAAGCTGAACCAGATCGGCTCGCTCACCGAGACGCTCGACACCATCCGCCTCGCGACCAGCGCGGGCTACACGTCGATCATCTCGCATCGCTCGGGCGAGACCGAGGACGCGTTCATCGCCGACCTCGCGGTGGCCACCAACGCCGGCCAGATCAAGACCGGCAGCCTGAGCCGGAGCGACCGCATCGCGAAGTACAACCAGCTCCTCCGCATCGCCGACGAGCTCGGAGAGGAGCAGGTGTACTCCGGCAGCGCGCCCTTCCGCCGCAACCAGTAGCGTGTGAAAGCGCTGCGCGCCGTTCCGCAGGCACCAGCACGGGCCCGCGGGAACGATTCGGCAGCAGCGCACGAGCGCTTCGCGCAACGACGAACGAGCTTCTCCGGCCGCGCCGTCGCGGTCCGGGGGAGCTCGTTCTCATTTCGAGCCTGCGCGCGAATCACCACGCCGCGTCGATCCGCTGGCGCGTGCGGCGGAAGACTCGACGCGTCGTCGCGATACTCCGTTTTTCTCTCGAGTCCCCCCTTATTCCGGCCACGGCCTGGCCGTTAAGGGGGGGCTTGCGCGGCAGAGGGCGCTGCCGCGCGTCCGGATGGCTCGCCGGAAGCACTGCGCGTGCGCGGAAAAATTCCGCTCCGCGCCCCGGTGACGAAAAAAGATCGGCGACACGTCGATCTCGACCGCGGTCGTTCGTCGTCTCACCGGAGGCAGGCAATCACCGCCCCGGGTGGTACTGGGCTTGCCTCGGCAACCGTAACGAGGAGTCGAGCAATGCGTGTCATGGTCATCGTGAAGGCGACGAAGAATTCCGAGGCGGGAATCATGCCGAGCACCGAGCTGCTCGAGGCAATGGGCAAGTACAACGAGGAGCTCGTCAAAGCGGGCATCATGCTCGCCGGCGACGGCCTCAAGCCGAGCGCGTACGGCAAGCGCATCCGGTTCTCCGGCGGGAAGAAGACGGTCATCGACGGCCCCTTCCCCGAAACCAAGGAGCTCATCGCGGGCTTCTGGATTTGGCAGGTGAAGTCGATGGAGGAAGCGATGGAATGGGCGCGGCGTTGCCCCAATCCGATGCCCGGGGAGGAGGGCGAGATCGAGATCCGGCCGTTTTACGAAGCCGAAGATTTCGGTGAAGAGTTCACGCCGGAGCTCCGCGCTCAAGAAGAGCGCCTGCGTGCCGAGCTCGAGCGGCGGCAACAGCAACAGAGCTGATACGCCCGAACGCTCGGGGCTCGCTCGCCGCGAGCTCCCGGGCGAGAGCCGCCGCGTGCCGTTCGAACACGGTCCGCTCGGCCCCACGCTGCCGTCGGCGCACGACGAGTCGGCGTAGGGGCCGAGCGCGCTTCCCGCATGGTCTGCTCGGCCCCACGGGCGTTGCCGTCGACGCTTCGACGAGTCAGCGCAGGGGCCGAGCCGGCGTCCCGCGAGGGCCCCCGCCTCGGCCGCCCGGGCGACCACGACCGCGGAGAGGCTGCGAGCGAGCGCGAGTAACAGAAGGGTTGCGCCCGGCGGGCGACGGCTCACAAATGGGCGTGCGTGCTTCCCGCACGCAGCGGGCGCCCTCAGCCCAAGGCTCGGGCTTTCCGGGTCGGGAACGCATCGACGCCGTCGGGGCTGAACGGGTGATGCCCCGCGTTCGGGAGCCCGCGGGGATGGTCGGACGTGGGAAAGACGCCCCATCGACAGCGTCTACGATTGAATCGAAACTGCGTCACGAGGCGCCATCCCTGGCTTGACGCCTTCTGTATTTAGATTTAGTCTAAACACCTAACGTCAGACCGGCGCCGTGAAACGCGCCCACAGGAGAAGAACATGATCAGTCCCGGTATGAAGCTTCCCGAGTTCAAGGCGACCGCCTGCGTGAGCCTGGAAAAGGGCAAGGAATTCCAGGAAATCACGGACAAGAGCCATCCTGGGAAGTGGCTCGTCCTCTACACGTACCCGAAGGACTTCACGTTCGTCTGTCCGACGGAGATCGTGGAGTTCGACAAGAAGCTCTCCGCGTTCGCGGAGCGTGACGCGGTCGTGCTCGGCGGGTCGACGGACAACGAGTACTCGCACCTCGCGTGGCGCCGCGAGCACGCGGACCTGAAGGACCTCAAGCACCCGCTTCTGTTCTGGAATCCCGACATGGTCAACGCGTTCGGCGTCCTGCATCCGCAGGCGGGCGTTGCGCTGCGCGCCACGATCATCGCCGACCCGCAGGGCATCGTGCGTTTCGCGATGGCGAACGACCTGTCCGTCGGACGCAACGTCGACGAGGTCCTGCGCGTTCTCGACGCGCTGCAGACCGACGAGCTCTGCCCCTGCAACTGGAAGCAGGGACAGGAGACGCTCACGCAGCAGCTCAAGAAGAGCGCCTGATCTCCTCGACCGATTCGAGCCAACGCTCGAACCTCTCCTAGAACGCCGATCGGTTCGACTGATCGGCGTTCTAGCCTCGTCGGCGGGGCCCCTCCCCACGCGGACACTCCGTCCGACGCTGTTTTACGCGTATTTCGGCGCGTTCCCAACCGTTTGTCGCGCTAGCGCTGCCCCGCCCATCGACAGGGATCGGGCGGGGCGGCGAACCTCCCCTCTCACCAGGAGACCCCTTTGGAAAAGCTCGACGCATTCAGAACCTCGTTGCCCGACGCGGCGCGGGACATCCGGCTCAATCTCGAAAACGTGCTCAAGCCGAGCACGCTCGACCAAAATCAGGTTTTCGGAGTCGCCGTCGCCTGCGCGTACGCCGCGAGGACGCCGAAGCTCACCGAAGCGCTGCTCCATGCAGCGAAGAGCCACGACGTCCCCGACGGCGTGATCGAGGATGCGAAGGCCGCCGCCATCCTCATGGCGATGAACAACGTCTATTACCGGT
>QGUH01000679.1 GCA_003242355.1 Pseudomonadota bacterium | reverse complement strand
GGGCGCCGTACCTCGCGACGCCGAAGATGATCAAGGGGCTCGAAAGCTGGTGGGACCGCGCAAATACCGCGAACTTCGCCTATTTGCCGTTCAACATTGATCCAGACTCGCCGCAGATGATGCCGAAGCGCGAGATGGGGCCGGAGATCCCGCAGGCGTATATGGCTCTTGCGGCTCACGATGCGGAGGACATCAAGCAGACGACGGGCTATATAAACCCCGCCATTGAGCAGCAGACGCGCGCGGGTGACGCGGAGAGCGGTCGAGCTCTGCGTACTCGCCTCATGGCTGGAGACTCCGGCTCGTATGAGTTCCTGGACAACCTCGGCAAGGCTATTCAGTTCACGCACGAGTGCATCATCTCGATGATTCCGGAGCACTACGACACCCAGCGGGTGATCCGGATTCTCGGCGCTGACGGGCGCGAGGACTTTGTCGACTACGATCCGGCCGAGATCAAGAAGGCGCGATTCGACGTTACCGTGACGCTGGGCCCCTCGTACGCCACATCTCGCATGGAGGCGCTCGACACGCTCCTCGAGGCGGCCACGCAGATGCCACTCATTGCCGAGGAGGCGCCGGACATCATCGTCCGGAACCTAGATGTCCGCGGAGCGGACGAGATCGAGAAACGCATCCGCAAGCGTCTCATCCTGCAAGGCAAGATCGAGCCGACGCCGGAGGAGGCCGAGGAGATCGGGCCGCCCCCGCCTCCGGATCCGACGCAGATGGCGCTTGTGGCGCAGCTCGAGGCGAAAGCGAATCGAGACAACGCCGCGGCGCAGAAGTCTCAAATCGAGGCCGCTCAGAGGGCTGCTGAGGCGAGTGCTGCGGAGCGGAAGGAACTGCTCGAGATGCGGCAGATGATCGAGGAAACCCGCAAGACGCAAGCGGAAACGCTACTTCTGCTGAAGGAGTTGCGGCAACCCAGTGACACGTCGAGGAATGTATGACGACCGAGAATAATCTTCAGACAGACGAGACTCCCGTCCCACAGGACGCCCCGGAAATCGAGGAGCAGCCCGCGGAGGCTCCCGCCTCGGAAGGGGAGGGGGGCGCGCCCGAAGTCGCAGAGGCTGAAGAGGCTGAAGAGGGCCGTAACCGCTCTCAGGAGCGTATTCGCGAGCTCATCGCCGAGCGCAAGGCTCTGGAGGAGTACGCGACCTACTGGCGCAACAAGGCGCTCGAGTCGATTCAACAGGCGCAGCCGAAGGCCGCGGAACCGGAGGAGACGCCGGCCCCGAAGCTGGAAGACTTCGACACGACGGAGCAGTGGGCTGCGGCGTTTCAGAAGTGGACGGAGGAGCGTGTCGAACGTAAGGCCGAAGCCGTCGCCCATCGTATTGCGAGGCAGCGCCAGGAGGAGGTTCAGCGCGCCTCCATTCAGGCGGAGTGGCAGGAGCGGCTGGCGAAGTTCTCCGAGCAGCATCCTGACGCTCAGGCGGTGATCGCGAATCCGACGCTGCCGATCACCAAGACCATGAGCGAGGTCATCACGGCGTCAGAGAACGGTCCCGCGCTCGCCTACCACCTTGGCAAGAACCCTGCCGAGGCGGCCCGCATCGCGCGGATGTCGCCGACGCAGCAAGCGGCAGCGCTCGGCCGGCTGGAGGCGAAGCTGGCCTCCGCTCCAGCGCCGAGGCCGCGCCCGCAAGTCTCTCGCGCTCCGGCTCCGCCGGCTCCGATTGACGGCGCGGGCACTCCGAGCGTGGACCTGGAGAACTGCTCGCTGAGCGAGTTCCTAGAGCGCCGGCTGGGCAAGCGGAAGCGTGTTTGATCTTCACGGGATGCGGGGCAGAGAAATTTGTCCCGCAAACCACTTGTATTTACAGAGCGTTTGGAAACAATGATCACATCCGTCAAAGCGGGGACGTAAAATTCCGCATCGCCATTTCCACACTGGCGTAAAACGGTGGTGCAGAGTCGGGTAGCGCGGCCCGGTTTCGAAGTCTCCCCATCCGCGATGATGTGGGCGTATTTGCCTCGGCGCCCAAGGCGTTCAATCGAACAACTTGGAGCCTACGGCGATGGCGAACACAGTTCTTACTCCGAGGATGATCCTGCGCGAAGTCTACGCGCTGATGCATCAGTCCTCGAATTTCATCATGCGGACTAACCGGCAGTACGACAGCCGGTTTGCTCGTCAGGGCGCAAAGATCGGCCAGACTCTCGACGTCCGGCTGCCGGCTAAGTTCGTGACCCGCGTGGGCAACACGATGTCGGTGCAGAACTACGTCGAGCGCAAGGTCGAGTTGCCGCTTGCCACGATTCATGGCGTCGATCTCAACTTCGGGCAGGAGGAGCTTACCTTTTCGCTCGACGACTTCTCGGAGCGCGTGCTTCGTCCGGCGGTCGCGCAGCTCACGGCCACGATCGAGAGTCAGGCGATGCAGGCGGCTTACAAGAAGGTCGCCAACTATGTCGGCATCGTGACGACTGCGAGCACGACGGTCTATCGCGATTTTCAGAGCATGGGCCGGTTCCTGACGGAGAACCTCGCCCCGATGTCGGATCGTACGGCCTGCATCAACCCGCAGACGCGCGTCGACTTCTCGGATGCGGTCAAGGGCCTGTTCCAGAGCTCGGACAACATCCGTGATCAGTACGTCGAGGGCATGGTCGGTCGCACGGGCGGTTTCGACGTGTACGAGAACACGTTGCTTCCGGCGCACACGACCGGCACGCACACGGGCACGATCACGGTGACGACGTCGAGCGCGGCCGACACAGGCTTCGACGGCACGGGCAACGCGTGGCCGACCGGCGACGCTTTCGAGCTGAAGGTCGACACGGCGGACCCGATGTCGTTCAAGGCCGGCGACATCATCACGATCGCGGGCGTGAACGAGGTCCATCCGGAGACGAAGCAGGATTTGGGTTACGCCAAGCGCTTCGTCGTTCAGGAGGACGTCTCGGGCACGGGCGGCACCACGATCACGGTGCCGATTCTGCCGTTCCCGATTCTCTCGGGTGCGTACCAGAACGTGTCCGCACCGATCGCGGACGGCGCGACGGTGACGCGGCTCGGGCCTGCCAGCGGCGGTGACGCGATCACATACGGCCAGAACCTCGGATTCCATCGGGACGCGTTCGCGTTCGTCACGGCGGATCTCGAGGACCCGAGCCAGTACGGCGCGTGGGGCGGGCGCGAGGTCATGGATGGTCTCTCCATCCGGATCTGGCGGCAGGGCGATATCTCGAACGGCAGTTTCCCGTGTCGTCTCGATATCGCCTGGGGCTTCGCGGTGATCTACCCCGAGTGGGCGGTTCGCTGGGCGCACGTGCAGGGCTAGCGCAATAGGGGCGGCTTCGGCCGCCCCTCATCTTGAGATCAGGAGAAGACAGACATG
>QGUH01000678.1 GCA_003242355.1 Pseudomonadota bacterium | reverse complement strand
GATTTCTAGTTGTTTGTTTGTGTTCCTCGGCCCGGCCACCAGAATTCTCCCCTTTCCTCTTCGTCGGCCGCCTCAGATGTGTATAAGGGACCGGGCCCCGGCGAGGCGGCCCCACGGGACTGGTCGGGGCCCCTGCGTGCGGCCGCGGCCGCGCTTCCGCGCGACGTCGCTCCGGTGCCCGGGGATCGGCGGGCGCGCGCGCGGTGCGTGGCCGACGAGCCCGACGGAGCCGTCGCGACGGCGTGCGAGGCGCCGCCGGAGGTGCCCAAGCGGGGTACACGCCGCGCGCTCGTCTACGTCGTCCCCGCAGGTCGCGACGCTCCGGTGCCGCGGGCGCCGTTCGCTTTGGTACGGCCCGACGGGCTCGTGCGACACGGCGTTTCGGACCGGCGGGGCGCGGTGCTCGAGATCGATTTGCCCCCGGGCTCGCTCGCGCTCGGCGTGCCCGCTGCGCTGGGGGAGTGAGCATCGATGCCGCTTCCCGTTGCGGTCGAAATCGCCCCTGCCGATGCACCCCGCGAGCACGTCGCCGTTTTGCTCGAGGCCTGCACGCGAACGAAACGCGACACCGAATGCGTCGCTGCCGAATCGGTGGACGACGGCAGTACGTTCGCGGTGGCGATCGTGACGTGGCAGGGTCAAGAGCGGGCGCTCGTGGAAGTGGGCCTGCGTCGCGGGGGACGGCCCGAGTGGCGCACGCGGGTGCTCGACTTCGAAGGACGGGACGACGTGCTCGAGCGCTGGCGCACCGTGGGGATCGTGGTGGGGACGCTCGCCAACGAGGAGCTCGACGCGAGCGCCGAGCGCGGGGGCACTTCCACCACGTCCCCTTCCGACACGTCTCCGGATTCGGCTCCCTTGCAGGCGCCCAAAGCGGAGGAGGCGTCTTCACGTCGGCAAAGGCCACGGTCCAGCGAGCCCGAGCCCCTCGAAACGACGGACGCGCCGGGCCGAAGCGGCGGATCTTCGCACGCGCCGCCCTCCTCGAAGACGGCAGCGGCGCTCGATCTCGGCGCGGCGCTCGGGCCAGCGCTCGGGCGAGCGCGGTCGGGTGGTTTCGCGCGGATGCGCATTCCCGTGTTCCGGCCCGTGTTCGGCGTGGCCGCGTTTCGCTATTTCGAGCAATCAGCGATGCCTCTGTCCGTCGGCGCGCGCTGGCTGACGCTCGCTGTGGGGGCCGGCGGCGTGTTCGTGGCATCTCCCTTCGAGCTCACGGTCTCCGTCGATGGGCGCGCGGAATGGTTCACCGCCAGCGCGGAGCGGGACGATCGCGAAGCGTCGATGGCGCGCTGGCTCGCGGGTGCGGGGCTCAATGCGACGTTCGGCTGGATGCTGCTCGATTCGCTCGGCGTGTTCGCAGGAGGCGAGGTGGCGTACATGTTCGGCAGCACCCCGCTCAAAGTCCAAGGGGTGCCGGCTGGCGAGGACAAGGCGGCGCGGTACTCGGGAGAGCTCGGCCTCAGGATTCCTCTCTGGTGATCGCACGCGCACGAGGACTCGCGTACCGAGCGCGACGGTCGATGTCCCCGAGCCTTCGCTCGTGCGTTGAGTGACCGCGACGGCAGAACGTCGTTCGGGCGGACGAGACGAGCTTCGCCGTCAGCGCCCGCAACGGCTCGAAACGGGGATCAGGGGAGGCATTCGCCGCGAAGCTCGTCGCACCACCCGGGGCAATCGTGATCCCCCGTGCACTCGACGCATCGGAAAAACTTGTTGCAGAGCTCACCCGCGCCGCAGTGGTTGTGCAGAGTGCACTGGACGCAAGTACCGAGCGCGCAATGTGGCCGAGCGGGATCGGTGCAATCCTTCGATTCGAGGCACTCGAGGCAGATCTTCGCTTTTCCTTGGGTTGGGCAGAGGAGCCCGGCGGGGCAGTCGGACTGCTCTGCACAGGGGACTTTGCACTGGGCCGTCCCGAAATCGCAGTAGGGAGGTCCCGCGCTCGACGAGCGCCCCCCGATGCCGGCGGAACCGCCCGGAGCGGGGCTCGCCACATCCGCACAGTCCTCGTGCTTTCTACACCCCACGCAGACGAGGCGCTGCGGATGCGAGTCGCAGATCGGAGTCGAGCCTTTACAAACGTCCTGTTCCGTTTCCGGGGTGCAGCGGATGCAATACTGGGCGACAACCCCGGGCGGGCAGTAGACGAGATCCCCAGGCTGGGGTGGATAGAAGACGAAACCGCCGCTTCCTGCCCCGTCCGCTGCGGCTCCGCCCGTTCCGTCCGAGCCGGCGCCCCCGGTGCTGGGACCCCCGCCTCCGGAACCGGAGAAAATTCCACCCGTACCCTCATCCGGGGGGAGGAGGTCGAACTCCTGCCGACCGCACGTCAGGGCGCAAAAAGATAGGAAAAACGCCCAAACCCGAGCCCTGGGCACGTGGCGGGACCGTCCCAACACGAGCTGCATCATAACCATCAGTAACCGAATCGGCCTGCCTGCCGCTTCTCGGGAAGGGTACCATTGAAGAAGTACGAGCCCAGTAGGCATCCCCGTGTTGACCCGCTCTGCCGCACGCCCAGCCCTTCGCCTGGTTCCGGGTGGAACCGCGGCGCGTTCGGAGGCATCTGCGCCGATGCCGACGGACGAGGAGTTGATCGAGGCCGTTCAACGGGGGGACCACCGGATTGCGGGGTTGCTCTACGACCGCCTCATCGGAGTCGTCGACCACACGCTGTTTCGCGTGTTCGGGCGGCGTGAGGTGGATCACGACGACCTCGTGCAGTCGGTGTTCGAGCAGATCATCGTCACCTTGAGCCGTCGCTCGTATGCGCGCGCATGCAGCCTCAAGACGTGGGCGGCCAGCATCGCGAGCCACGTCGGTTTCAACTCGCTGCGTTCGCGAAAGCGCGAGCGTCGGGTGCTCGATCGCGACGCCACGATCGACAATGCGGTCGTGCCGGCGCGCGTCGACACCGAAGGTTTGGCTTCCGCCCGCGTGGAGCTCGATCGGGTTCGCAAGCACTTGGTCGGCATGCGTCCGGAGCAAGCGCAAACCGTTTTTCTGCACGACGTGCTCGGGCACGAGCTCGCGGAAATCGCGCTCATGATGCGGGTGTCGGTGGCGGCAGCACAGTCGCGGCTCGTGCGTGGGCGGCGTGAGCTTTATCGAAGGCTCGACGTCGAGAGCGCACGGCCGCCGAGGCGCAAGGGAGGCACGTCGTGAACCCCTTGAAGGATCCAGAGCTTCTGCTCCGTGAGATTGCCGAGGAACGCGTGCCGCCGGAACCGGCGGAACGCGTGGAAGCGCGTCGGCAACGCGTCGTCGAGGCGCCGGGGCGTTCGATCCGGCAGGGGCGGCTGCAAGCCGAGGCCCCGGTGTACGGTTTCCCCTGTTTGCCGTTTCCCCCGGG
>QGUH01000677.1 GCA_003242355.1 Pseudomonadota bacterium | reverse complement strand
TCGGAGAATTTGTAAGGCGCGCAGGATACGGCGAAGACGCTCGGTGCTCGGCGCCGGAGCTGCCGACGGCATGAAAGTCCACCACCAGAGGAACCGGGCGCGTTCCGTCGTATCCCGGCGGAACGTGCAGCACGTAGGTGCGGGTCACGCCGCCCACCGACACGGAGTGCGTGGTGTCTCCGGGCTCCAGCACTTCGGCTGGGCACGTCACCGATGGCGAGCCCCCCGTTCCCGCTTCCCCGCCCTCGCCAGTCCCTGCGCTGCCAGCGTTTCCGCCGGAGCCGGCGCTCGTGCCCGCGCCGCCCATGCTCGCTCCAGCAGTACCCCCGCGTCCACCCAGAGCGTCTCCCGCGCCTCCAGCACTCGGCTGCCCGGTGATCGGATAGACGTCGACAGGTGAGCAACCAAGGCTCACGGCGCTCACGCCAATCACGACGAGCGCCGTCGCACACAAAACGGAAAAACGCGGGCCCAAGCCAACACGAAGGCCCAAGCCGGCGCGAACGCGACCCCCCAGGCCGAAGCGACGACGAAAGCGAACTCCAAAGCCAGGACGGAAGCGAGCGTCGAGGCCAACGCCGAAGCGAGCCCGTTCCGCACGCACGCCCTCGAAGCGCCCCGCCGGGAAGGTCATAGCCACACCCCGGCGCTGGCAGAAAAGAGCAAGTTGGGGCGCCCGCTGCTCGCCACGGTTCGATCGGCGAAGTTTACGGAGACGTACGGTTCGGCGAGCTGGAGATGCGCCCCCAAAGAAACGGACAGCGGCCCCCCGAGGCGCAGACGGGCACCCGCACCAACCTCGAAGAGGAAGGACCACTCCGTCGTGGTGTGCCCCTGATACGGCGGGTTCGCGCGGCCCTCGAGCGCCGTGCGCAACGCGCCTCCAGCCAACGAGAGGAACGGGCTGATTCCGGCCGAGGAGGGCGGGCAATAACAAAGCCCCAAAAGGCCATAGCTCTGCGCCACGGAGGCGCTGCCCCGATCGTTCTCGAGGGTGGGGCGGCTGCCGAGGCCGGCCAGGGTCACCTGCGTGACGAGCCACGCATGCAAACGCCCCTCGGCGCGCACGAGCGGCAAGAGCGCGGGGCCAACGCCGTCCAGGCTCGTCAGCAGAGCTGCTCCTAGGGCGAGCCCGAAGCGTTCATTACCGTCGCGCCCCGGTTCCGTCTCGGGCGCGCGCGCCACGCCGACGTCGACGGACGCAGAAGCGGCGGCGGGAACGCTCGAGTCGACGGCCTTGGGCACGGCCGCGAGCTCGAGCTCCACCAAGCGCGAGCGCAAAACCTCGCTCGCGCGAATGGCCAACGTCTTGGCCGCGTCTTTGCGACTCTTCTGCACGGCGACGCGCGTGACCTCTTCCGTCGATGCTCCCGCCTCCGAGACGCGAACGGCGAGCGCCAACGTCTCCGTGTCGCTCACCACCTCGATACGCGCGTCGGGGCTGCGTTCCAGGACGGACTGCCCGGCCCCGCGCTCGCCCCTCGACGGCGCTTCGCGGCGCGCGTCGACCGTCGTCACCTCGATGCCCACCGCTCGGAGCTCTCCCTGCAGACGAATCAGCGCTTCGGTCAGCTCGGGCGAAGGATTCGCCGGTCGCGAGACGACGACGCTGGCGGCGCTCGCAGGGCTCGCCCACAGCAGGGACGACACCACGACCGAACACAACCAGCGGCCCACCGCGTTCCTCAGGGAACCTGCTGAAGCGCGCGCGCCGCCCCCGCGTAGCTGCCGCTGGGGAACCGGCGCAGGTACTCTTCGGCGAGCGGCCGCGCCTTCTCCCGCCCCGCAAGCTCGTTCGTCAGAATCATCTTTCGCCCGAGAGCTTCGGCAGCGTACGTGCCTCGCGGAGCGCGCACCAGGTACTCGTCGTACCAACCGATCGCCGCCGCGGTCGCGCCCGGACGCAGCTCTTCCACGCGGCCGAGCAGGAACGCTGCTTCGACCGCGTTCGGAAACCGGCGACGAACGGCGAGGAGCGCAGAGCGCGCCAGATCGGTGCGACGCCGATAACGCGCAGCATCGGCCAGCGCCAAAAGGTCGTCGCGGGAAGCCGTCTCGAGCGTCGCTTCCACCCCGTCGCGTTCGGCCTCGGAAAGGATCTGGTCCCAACGCCCGCTCGCCAGCGCGTCGCGCCAACGGCGCCTTCCCGAGGCGCTGCTGCCCGGCTCCGGCGTGCGCGCTACCGGCTCGGGCGCGTCACCCTGTATCGCGCGCCCTCCCGAAACGCTGCTGCCCGGCTCCGGCGTGTGCGCTTGCGAGGCGCTCGAAGCTTCTGTGGCTTCACGCTCCATGGGCGACTCGACGGCGGGGGCGGGCTCTGCGGACGGGGCTGCGCTCGAGCCTGCGCTCGAACTCGCAGAAGCAGGCTCCGCGTCGCGTTCGAGCGCGCGCTGCTGCTCGGCGCGCGTGATCAGCGTCTGCGCCTTGGGCAGATCCACCACCATGGTTTGGCCGGCTTCGAGCGCGAGCTCTTGCTTGAGCACGGGCCCGCTCACCAGCACGTGACCCCGCCGCAAGGTGAGCTCGAACCGTTCGCGCGACGCATCCCACGTGATCGAGAACGCGGTGCCCGTCACGGTGACGAGAAACGGCCCGGCTTCGACCAACCAGCGGTGCCCGCGCCGGCGCTTGATCTCGAAGTGCGCCGTCCCCTGCTCGATCGAGAAGCGCGGCCCTTCGGGGGAAACGCTCCGCAAGCGCCCGCGCGATCCCGGCTCGAGACGGAACAGGCTGCCTTCGTCGAACGTCACGCGAACGCCGGAGCCGCCCGACTCCGCGACGTATCCGCCGTCGATGATCTTGCCCCCCTCGACCGCGCGGATCGCCATCGGCGGCTCCGACGCTCGGTCATCGGAGACGTACAGCACGCCCAGCCCCACGCTGCAAAGCAGCGCCGCGGCCAACGCGACGCGCGCCGCCACCCGTGAGCGGAATCTTCGGCGCTCGAGACGCGCGTGCAGCACCCCGAGCCCTTGGTCGAGCTCTGCCCGGCTCGGGGGCGCGACGGCGCCTCGCAAGAGCTCTCCAACGGCGCCGAGCAAGCGAGCGTCTTCGCCCTCTCGTCGCTTCATTCCGCCTCCCTCCGCTCGAGCTTCGGCAAAAGCTCCGCAAGCTCCGGATCCGCCCGCATCCACCGCACGAGCTGGTTCGAGGCGTGCGTCATCGATCGCTTCACCGTCGAGACCGAAAGGTTCATGACGCGGGCGATCTCTTCGACCGTCATGGCTTCGGCGCGCCGCAAGACGAACACCAGCCGATCGCGAGGGCTGAGGCGGTCGAGCAGCGCGTACACCCGACGCAGGATATCCCGCGAGTGACGCCCAGGGTATTCCCTCGTAAGCTCAACAAGCCCA
>QGUH01000676.1 GCA_003242355.1 Pseudomonadota bacterium | reverse complement strand
CCTGCGGAGGCGCTGCGCGGTCACCGGCGCGCCGGCGGCGGCGGCATGGGCGTCGTCTACGTCGGCGAGCAGCAGATGGGCTCGACGGTGCGCAAGGTCGCCATCAAGACCTTGCATCAACACCTGTCGCGCGAACCGTCGGTGCTCGCGCGGTTTCACCGCGAGTGTGGAACCGTCGCCGAGCTCGAGCATCCGAACACGATCAAGGTCTACGACTTCGGCTCCACGACGGACGGCCGGCTGTACATCGCCATGGAGTTCGTCGCGGGACGCTCGCTCGCCGCCGTCATCGAGGCCGAAAAGCGGCTCGCGCCCGACCGGGTCGTCAAGATCTTGCGGCAGGTGTGCGGCGCGCTCGACGAGGCGCACGGCAAAGGCATCATCCACCGCGACTTGAAGCCCGACAACGTCGTGCTCACCGACCGGGCCGGCGAAACGGACTTCGTCAAAGTGCTCGATTTCGGCATCGCGGCGCGGAGCGAATCCGGAGATGCACAGCGGGAGCAAAAGCTCACGCAACAGGGGATGGTGCTCGGCACGCCGCCGTACATGAGCCCCGAGCAGTTCACCGGAAAGGCGCTCGATGCGCGGAGCGACGTCTACTCGCTCGGCGTGATGGCGTACGAGATGCTCACGGGCCGATTGCCGTTCCACGCCGAAACGCCGTGGGAATGGGCGACGCAGCACATGACCGCTCAACCGATGCCCTTCGAGACCGCCCTCCCCAACGGGGCGATCCCGAAGGCCATGCAGGACGCGGTGATGAAAGCGCTCGCGAAGGATCGCGAGCAGCGCCAGACCTCGGCGCGCGAGTTCTTCGAGGAGCTGTCGAGCGGCGCGCGCATGACGCCCGAGGTGGCCCCGATTGCCGAGAACGTCCGCACCGGAACCGCGGCGATGGACGCGCTGCCGGACTTCGGGACGGCGGTCGCGCCGCCTCCGGTGATGGCGCCGCCCGTGTCGCCGGCCGACCGCGGCGTGACGCCCACCGCGGCGGTCGCGCCGGCGCCCGTGCCTCCCGTGATCCGCAAGCCTCCGGCACGGGGCGGCGGAAAAGGGCTGATCGTGGGGCTGGGCACGCTCGGAGCGGTGTTGCTCGTGGCGATGGCCGTCGTGGCGACTCGGTCGACGAAGCCCGACGACGTCGCCCCGCCGCTGACGAATGAACCGGTGGCCGCGCAGCAAGCGCCGCCCGAGACGGTCGCGTCCTTGGCCCCGCTCGAAACCGCCCCGGATCCGCCGCCGGTGACCGACCCGGCCCCCGAGGCAACGAGCACGCGTCCAGCCACGACGTCGACGCAGCGGAATCCGCCGACGACCACGACCCGCACGCCGACGACCACGCCGACCACGGCGCCCACCACACCGGCGACCACGCCAACGACGGTGCCCACGACGCCCCCTGCCCCGACCACCACGACCCCGCCCCCGAGCGGCGGCGGAAGCTGCGCGAGCTGCGTGGCCAAGGCCCAAGCGGGGGACGTTGCCGGCGCTGCTCAAGTCTACGCAGCGTGCAGCGAGGGCACCGAGAAGAAGGAGTGCCTCAAGCGCATCAAGGCGGCAGCCCCGAACGCCGCGAAGGCGGCGGCCCGTAACGGTCAGTGCGATCGAGCACGGGCCATCATCGCGGCGGCGGAGCACATCGGCGCGTCCACGCCCTCACTCGGGCGCGCGCTCGACGGCACTTCCTGCAAGTGAGCCGTTCCCCCTTCCTGCAAGGGACTCGTTCCCGCGTGCTGCACGAGAATCGGGCCCCGCAACCGACCGACCCCTGGCTCGCTGCACGTGCTCGGAAGGCGTGGTAAGGGCCCTCCGCCCACATCGGGATCAGTCTCCAGAATCGGCTCCTGCCAGGCATTCCAACCGAGGTGCGCCTCACTCCTTCCCGGAGAGACGACGGCGCACATGGCATCCAAGCTCCTGAAATCAGGAGCTTTTCTCTTTGACGCAATGCGCCATCCCGTCAGCTTGACGCTGCCTGGAACTTGTACTGAGATCGATTTGTCGCGCCCTTGTGATGTGCCAGCAGCCGCTTCCGATTCCTGCCGTCCAGGCGCTGTCCCCCGAGAAGGGAAATCTCACGAGAAGGTAGCCCTCCCATGACCACCAGAATGACGTGGCCGGAGCTTTGTCGCTCCAACAGGTATCGCGGCCTCTGGGTAGCCATCGACAACTGCCGTTACGATCAGAACACGCGCCAGCCCATCGAAGGTGACGTGGTCGACTCCGATCCGGAGCTCAGCGAGCTCTGCGCTCGGATGCGCGAGACCGGCCAGAGCGCTTGCACGATCGTCTTCTGTGAGGGGGACGTGTACGTCGAGCCGCCGACCGGCACGGAGCCACCCCCTTCACCGGTCAGGACTGCGAACTGACCGCTCGGCCCGGAGCTCCCTCCGGGCCGAACTGCTTTTGCGGCGAGCCGGCGAGCAACGGAAGGTGCTCGTTGGCCACAGCTCGGCCCGGAGCTCCCTCCGGGCCGAGCTGCTTTTTGCGGCGAGCCAGGCAAGCGCAACGGCTGCTTCCGCGGCGTCGTTGGGTCAACGGACGATGGGTTTGAGGGCGGGTTTGCCGTCCTTGAGCACCACGTCGAACAGGATCCGGCGATTGGCGTGCTTGGCGCGTAGCGCGGCCTCGGTGGCCTTCACGGTTTTCTCCACGGTTTCGAAGCTGACCGCGGGCCGATTGGCGGCGCGACTCGCCGCGACCAGGCGCGCGTGCAGCTCGCGAAGGGCGTGCGCGCCGACCGGGCCCGCGCCCGTCTTCGGGGGCACAGCGGCAGGGGGCGGGTTGCCCGCGGGTCGACGCTTTGGCGGGGGCGGCGGCTGGGCGCCGCGCCGCCCGTTGCTGGGAATCGCGGCAGCAGGCGCGGGCGACGGAACCGTGTGCGGCCGAGCCGCTTCCCCGGAAACGGGGGTTGCCGCGGGCTCGGGCGGCGGGGGCGCGGAAGACTGTTCCCGCTCCCGGCCGAAACGACGGCGCGTGGCGATCGTCAGCAGATCGCTCGGGCCCTGGACGCGCTCGGCTCGCAGCCGGTGGCGCTTGTAGGTGCCGTTCTCGATCTCCCGGCAGATGCGCTGCCAGTACTGCTGGAACGTGTTGTAGCGCTGGATGATCGTCTGCAGCTTGAAGCGGCGGGCAGTGTTGCGGATCTTCTCCCGGCGCAGCAGGTAAAGACGCCGATCGACGTCCTTGCGCGCCACCGTGGGCTCGATCTTCTCGATGCCGAGGAAGTACTGCTCGTAGAGGGCGCGCAGGCGCTCGAGTCGGATCTCGAGCTCCTCGATGGCCTGGTCGAGCTCTTGCGGCTCCACGTCAGTTGCCCGGGCTCCTTCGACTTCGGTCCATGATCCCCGCTACGG
>QGUH01000675.1 GCA_003242355.1 Pseudomonadota bacterium | reverse complement strand
TGTTTTGTGTTGGTAAGGGCAACCCAAAAAAATCCGGGACCTGGAACGTTTTTATCGGAACGACGTGAAGGTGATCACGCCCAACCCCAAGACCTCGGGGGGGGCTCGCTACAACTATCTCGCCGCTTGGGGCTATGCCGTGAAGCGCCTCGGCGCGGACGAAGCGAAAGCGCGTGAGTTCGTCGGCGCCTTGTACCGAAACGTTCCGGTGCTGGATTCCGGGGCGCGCGGCTCGACGACCACGTTCGTCGAGCGCGGAATCGGAGACGTGCTGCTCGCCTGGGAGAACGAGGCCCTGCTCGCCGTCAAGGAGCTCGGCCCCGACAAGGTCGAGCTCGTCGCACCGCCCATCAGCATCCTGGCCGAGCCGCCCGTGACGGTCGTCGACAAGTACGCCGACAAGCACGGAACGCGCGAAGTCGCTCAGGCATACCTCGAGTATCTGTATAGCCCCGAGGCGCAGGAAGTTGCGGCGAAGAACCATTATCGCCCGCGCGACCCCGACGTGCTCGCGAAGCACGCGGATCACTTCCCCAAGGTCGAGCTCTTCACCGTCGACGAGCTGTTCGGCGGGTGGCAAGCGGCTCAAAAGAAGCACTTCGTCGATGGCGGCGTGTTCGACGCCATCTATCAGGGGGCACGGGCCTCCAAATGAGCGCCTCGACTCTGACGCTCCGCCGGCGTGGCGTTCTGCCCGGTTTCGGGCCGAGCTTCGGCTATACGCTCTTCTACGTCGGGCTGATCGTCCTTTTGCCGCTCACGGCGCTCGTGCTCCAAGCCTCCAGCTTGGGGCTGGGTGACGTCCTGCGCATGGTGACGGAAGAGCGAGCGCTGCTCGCCTTCCGTCTCAGCTTCGGGGCGGCCTTCGTCGCCGCGCTCATCAACGTCCCCTTCGGGCTGCTCCTCGCCTGGGTGCTCGTGCGCTACGAGTTCCCGGGCAGGCGGCTCGTCGATAGCCTGGTCGATCTGCCGTTCGCGCTGCCCACGGCCGTCGCGGGCATCAGCTTGACCAGCTTGTACGCGGAGACGGGCCCGATCGGCGCGGTCCTGGCCAAGCTCGGTATGAAAGTGGCGTACACGCCGATCGGCATCGTCGTGGCGCTCGTCTTCATCGGGATTCCGTTCGTCGTGCGTACGGTAGAGCCGGTGTTGGCCGATCTCGAGCGCGACGTCGAGGAAGCCGCCGCGGTGCTCGGCGCAACGCGCCTGCAGACTTTCCGTCGCGTAATCCTGCCCGCCCTCGTACCGGCGACGCTCACCGGGTTCGCCCTCGCCTTTTCGCGAGCTCTCGGCGAGTACGGCTCCGTCGTCTTCATCTCGGGGAACATGCCGGGAGCAACCGAGATCGTACCGCTTTTGATCGTGACCAAGCTCGAGCAATACGAGTACGCGGAAGCGACCGCGATCGCCTCGGTGATGCTGTTCGCGGCGTTCGCGATCCTCTTCGGCGTCAACGTGCTCCAGCGCTGGACGGGGAGGGCCGAGCGATGAGTGGCCCGCTGCCGAGCGCGCGAGCGGTGGAGAAGCCGGGGCCCCGAGGCGGCCTCGCCACCGAAGGCAGGCTGGCGCGGGGCGTCTTGATCGCCACGGCCCTCGCCTTCGTCGGCCTCTTCCTCGTGGCGCCGCTCATCACGGTGTTCGGCTCCGCCTTCTCGCGCGGGTTCGGCGCCTACTGGGAGGCCCTGGTGGAATCGGAGGCTCTGGCCGCGATCCGCCTCACCCTGCTGACTGCGCTGATCGCGGTTCCGCTCAATACCATCTTCGGAATCGTCGCGGCGTGGCTCGTCACCAAGTACGACTTTCCGGGACGCTCGGCGCTGATCACGATAATCGATTTGCCCTTCAGCGTCTCTCCGGTGATCTCCGGGCTCATCCTGGTACTGCTCTTCGGCAGTCGCGGATGGTTCGCGCCCGTGCTCGAAGAGTACGACGTCAAGATCATCTTCGCCGTTCCGGGCATCATTCTCGCGACGACCTTCGTCACCTTCCCTCTGGTGGCGCGCGAAGTCATCGCGGTGATGGAAGCGCAGGGAAGCCAGGAAGAGGAGAGCGCGCTCACGCTCGGCGCGAGCCTGCCGCAAATCGTGTGGAACGTGACGCTGCCCAAGGTGCGCTGGGGGCTGTTCTACGGCGTCATCCTGTGCAACGCACGCGCCATGGGGGAGTTCGGCGCGGTCTCCGTGGTCTCCGGACACATCCGGGGAGAGACCAACACGATGCCCCTGCACATCGAGATTCTCTACAACGAATACGCCTTCGTCGGCGCCTTCGCGATGGCGTCTCTGCTCGCCCTGCTCGCTCTGTTCACCCTCGGCGTGAAGAAGATGGCCGAGGTGGCGGGGCGCCTGCGCGCCGTACGTCGAGATGCTGCGGAAGCGCCGCAGCAAGTCGTTCCAACCCTCGGGAGTGTCCATTCATGACCGTTCGCGTCCAAAACGTCACCAAGCGTTTCTCCGGGCAATCCGGCCCTGCCGCCGTCTCGAACGTGAGCTTCGAGGCCCGCTCGGGGGTCATCACCACGCTGCTCGGGCCGTCGGGTTCCGGCAAATCGACGCTCCTCCGGATCGTCGCCGGCCTCGAAGAACCCGATTCGGGCTCCGTCTGGATCAACGGTCAGGATTCGACGCGCGTCTCGCCCCGGCAGCGCAACGTCGGGTTCGTGTTCCAGAACTACGCGCTGTTCCGGCACATGAGCGTGTTCGAGAACGTGGCCTTCGGCATGCGCGTGCGCAAGCGCGCTCCTGCCGAAGTCAAAGCGCGCGTCGAGGAGCTCCTCGAGCTCGTGCAGCTCGCCGGCTATGGAAAACGGTTCCCGAGTCAGCTCTCCGGCGGACAGCGGCAGCGCGTCGCGCTGGCGCGGGCGCTCGCGACCAACCCGCACGTGTTACTGCTCGACGAGCCGTTCGGCGCGCTGGATGCACGCGTGCGCCTGGAGCTTCGGGAGTGGTTGCTCGAGTTCCAGGAGCGATCGGGCGTCACCACGATTCTGGTCACGCACGATCAGGAAGAAGCGCTCGAGCTCTCGGAGCACATCGTGCTCTTGAACCATGGCGAGGTCGAGCAGGCCGGCGCCCCGCACGAGCTCTACGATACGCCCGCCACGCCCTTCGTTGCCTCGTTCCTCGGCGGCGGCAGCGTGCTCCGCGGCACCGTGCGCGAAGGGCGAGCGGCGGTTGGTTCGCTCGTGCTCTCCGCGCCCGCAGGCGCCCCGGACGGGGCCTCGGTGCCCGGGATGGACGGCACGCACGACGTGCGCGTGGAGAAGCCCGTGAACACGCGGGGTGTCTCCCTCGCTCGGGTCGAACGGCTCCGGCGCATCGGGCCGTACGTCAAGGTGTTCCTCGAGCTCCCGAGTGGCGAGCCGATGA
>QGUH01000674.1 GCA_003242355.1 Pseudomonadota bacterium | reverse complement strand
CCCTCGTGGGCGAAAACCGCGTGGGGTGGGGGGTTTCCCCACGGGTGGGTCGTCAAGATCACCGCCGACGTCGAGGACGAGGGTCGGGTGCACGGGGCGGTCAACGTTCGGTGCGCGGCGTTTGGCCACGCAAGACCGAGTTCCCTTGGAAGAGGCGGGTCTGATCGACGCCGAGCGGTCGTTCGAGCTCGGCCGGGTCGAGCCGACGGCTCTGCGCGAAGAAGGCGATCGGATTGCGCCACAGGATCGTCTCCACGACGTCGTCGGCGAACCCCGCATCCCGGAGCGCTGCGGCCGTTTTGACCACCTTCAGCGGATCGCTCATGCCCCAATCCGCTGCGGAGTTGACGAGCATGCGCTCCGTTCCGTAGCGGCGCACGAGCTCGACCATGCGCCGTTCGTCCATCTTGGTCTCCGGATAAATCGAGTGCCCCGCCCAACAGCCCGAGTCGAGCACGCTCTTCAACGTCTCCTCGGTGTTGTGATCGACGAGCGTGCGCTCGGGCGGGAATCCGTGATCGCGCACGAGCGCCAGCGTGCGCTCCGTGCCGAGCTTTTTGTCGCGGTGAGGCGTGTGGATCAGAATCGGCAGGTCGGCGTCCTTCGCGAGCTCTATCTGCGCCGCGAAGCACCGTTCCTCGGCCGGCGTGATCTCGTCGAAGCCGATTTCCCCGACCGCGACGACGCCTTCCTTCTCGAGATAGAGCGGCAAGAGCTCGAGCACGCCGGGGGCGATGCGCTCGTTGTTCGCTTCTTTCGGATTGAGCCCCATCGTCGCGAAGTGGCGAATCCCGAACTGGCTCGCCCGGAAGCGCTCCCAACCAATCAGCGAGAGGAAGTAATCCTCGAACGTCCCGACGTGCGTTCGCGGCTGGCCCACCCAGAACGCCGGCTCGACGACGGCCGCGATGCCGGCCGCCGCCATCGCGGCATAGTCGTCCGTCGTGCGCGACGTCATGTGGATGTGCGGATCGAAGAACTTCATGATCATGCTCCCGACGGTGAGCCCGCCTGAACGATGAGGTCGATGTCTTGGGGGACGGGGCGGCCTGCGGCGCGGCGTTCACTCGCATAGTCGAGCGCCATGCGCACGAGCTCGGGGGTGCGGCGGTCCGGAAGGCCTTCGATGCGCGACAGAGGAACGCCGAGAAAGACGGCCTTCAGCACCATTTGGTTGAAGCTCGGCTCGCTGAATCGCCGCGCCGGGAACGGATTGTCGCACGCGATGGCTTCGAAGACGCTGCGCGCGTTGGTACGGCAGCCCGCCTTCGCCACCTCCACGTAGTCAGAAGGACGCGGAAGAAACTCGAGCGTCCGGAGAATGCTCTCTTGCTCCCCGATTTCGCCGCGCTCGAACAGGTCGAGCACGGCCTCCGCCCGCTCCGGCTCGGACAAGGTCGGAAGCGCGCGCTCGAGGAGCGCCGCGCGGGTGAGGTCTACGAGGGACAGATGCGGGCGAAAAGCGGCAGCGAGCGCGGAGGGCACCGGGCCGCTGGGAAACGGCTGGGAGGCGAGGCGGCGAGCCGCGCTCGCGAACAGGGCGCGAAAGGCTGGGGATTGTGGCCCTCCCGTGAGGGAACGGCCGCGGTCGAGCAGAGCGCTGACCGCGGGATTTTCTCGAAGAAAGGCCTCGAGGGCCGTCGCGGTATCGTCCGTCGACATCGCCCGTGGCTTACCACGGGTTTGGGGCACCGACGTTCGATGTCGGTGGACGGGTCGGCCGAACGGTTGGTTCGAAAGGCCAGGATGCCGGGGAAGTTGGTTTGGTGCTTTGACTCGGCTAGCCTGACGCTTGGGCCAGCTCCCAGGGGGCCTGCATGACCAGTGAGTTCCCGCCCGCCTCCGTCGAGCCCAACACGGTGCTCATCGTCGATGACGACGTGACGTGCGTGCGGTCGCTTGCTCGTTATTTGGCAGAGCGAAAGTACAGGGTCGAAACCTGTTCCTCCGCCATCGCCGCGGTCGAGCGCGTGAAGGAAGGCGGCATCCAAGTCGTCGTCAGCGACATCACCATGCCGGGGATGACGGGAATGGAGCTCTTGCGCGCGATTCGCGGTCACGAGCCCGATTTGCCCGTCGTCCTCATGACGGGGCTGCCTGCGATCGAGAGTGCCGCCGAGGCCGTCGAGTACGGCGCGTTCAAGTACATCGTCAAGCCGGTCGATCCGCAGATCGTCCAGAAGACGGTCGATCAAGCGGTGCACGTGTATCGCGTCGCCCGGGCAAAGCGTGAAGCGCTCGCCGCCATCGGCCTTCCCGAAGGCGCGTCGGATCGCGCCGGGCTCGAGGCGTGCTTCGAGCGGGCGCTCGCTTCGCTGTGGGTGGCGTTCCAGCCGATCGTCCGCGCGTCGGATCGGAGCGTGTTCGGGTACGAGGCGTTGCTGCGCAGCGAGGAGCCGGCTCTCCGCGGCCCGCTGCCCGTGCTTTCGGCGGCCGAACGCCTGGGGCAGCTCGGGCGCCTCGGTCGGGTCGTGCGCAGCATGGCGGCCCTTCCTCTGTCGCGCTCGTCGGGGGAGCCGGTGTTGTTCGTCAACCTGCATCCTCTGGATCTCGTGGATCCGGAGATTGCAGCGCCGGACTCGGCGCTCGCGGCGGTGGCCGAGCGCGTGGTGCTCGAGATCACCGAGCGGGCGGCGCTCCAGACGCTCGACAACGTACGCGCGAAGGTGGGCCATCTACGCGAGCTCGGATTCCGAATCGCGGTCGACGACCTCGGCGCGGGCTATGCAGGGCTGTCGAGCTTCGCGCTGCTCGAGCCGGACATCGTCAAGCTCGACATGACGCTCGTGCGCGACGTCGATCGGCATCCCGTCAAGCAGAAGCTCGTCGCGTCGATGACGAACCTCTGCAAGGACATGGGGTTGCTCACGGTGGCCGAAGGCGTGGAGACCGAGCCCGAGCGGGACACGCTCGTCGAATTGGGCTGCGATTTGTTGCAGGGCTTCTTGTTCGGCCATCCGGGGCCCGCCTTCCCGGAGCTGCACCAAGACGGCGCGCGGAACGCGTGAGGCGCGCCGTCGTGTCGCGGAAGGGGGCCGGCCGACTCCATTTCGGCGGGGAGCCGCGGCGCGGCGAAACGCGCGGCGAGCGCCGTCACGTTCGCGTCGGGTCGGGAGCGAGCTCGGCGCGGAATCGCGCGAGCGTTTCGGCATCCGACCGCAGCCGGACCGTGACGCCTTCGGGCTCGTAGCGCTCCTCGAGCACGCGCCCGGATTCGTGCATCTCCGAGATCAGCGCCTGGCGCGAATAGGGAACGCGCAGCTCGGCTTCTTCGTACGAGGCTTCGAAGAACGCGATGATCCGGTCGCGCCGCGGACGTCTCTCGCGTGCGCGGCGCGTGGAGACCAACCACGCATCCGGGAAACGCTCGGCG
>QGUH01000673.1 GCA_003242355.1 Pseudomonadota bacterium | reverse complement strand
CCCAAGGGCCCTCGCGGCAACCGCCCCGCCCACCCCGAAAAAACCCTTCCCCCCCTCGATCTCGGGGCGCTCCGCGACCGCGAGTGGGGACGCCTCCTCGCCCTCGCTCGCAAAAAGCAAGAGGCTGGAAGAGACGTCCTCACCGTCGCCGAAGCCGCACGAGAGCCCGAGTCCCCCGTCGCGGACATCGTCGACATCATGGCCGCCCTCAAACGAAGCCTCGCCGAAAGCCGCCGAACGGCGCCCTCCACGGCGCCGCGCGCCACCGAGGCTCGGGCGGCCCGCGCCTCGACCCGTAGCGCCGCGAGGCCCCCCGCACGCGCCCGCGATACCGCTAGACGCTCGGCACGGTCCGCAACGCCTTCGAGATCGAGAACCAGCACGAAGCGCGCAGCATCCGCCTCCACGCTCGAGCCCGACCTCGAACAGGCAAGCCGCGAAACCCTCTACGAACGCGCCAAGAGCCTCGGCATCGAGGGCCGCAGCAAAATGAGCAAACGCGCGCTCGCCCGCGCCATTCGCGCTGCCTCATAAACGCGTGCCGTCCGCGACCACGTCACGCACGAAGAAACCTCCGGGAAGAAGGCGCGGGGTCGTGCCCGCGACTCCACCCGTGGCACGGCAAAAGCCGTCCCCGCGACCACTCGCCCCGACGCCGTGCCCGCTAACCTCGCCCCGTTCCCAACGATTCCTCGAGCGTCCGTTCTTTTGGTTGTTTGGCCCCGCGGAAACGGGCGCGCTGTCCGTCCGGCACGACACCAGGTCCCCCTCCGCGCCGCAGCCCCCGTGGCAGCCGCGCCTGCCCCCCCAAGGGACGCGAGCCCCTTCGCACGGCTCGCCGATTCCGAGGCTTACCGCGGATCCACCACGTGCCCGACGAAGAGCACCGCCCCGCTCACGTCGCGCAAGAAGAACACGAACGGCCGATCGATCTTCACCGGAATCGGCTCTCCACCCCGCCCACCCGCTCCCCGGAAACCGTCGCGCCCCCCCGAACCGCGGGACGCTTTACCGAAGGTCGACCACGCGCCCCACGAAGAGCACCGCCCTACTCACGTCCCACAAGAGGGACACGAAGGCCCATCAATCCTTACCCTTCCCGGCCTCACAGAGTGCCGCGCTCCTCGACGCCGCGCTCTCCCTCAGCGAACGCGCGCAACACTACGCGCGAAGAGCCCGAGCTGCAGCGCGTAACCCCGCGCCTCCGAGAACGGCGACGCCCAACCCTTCGCCGGCCCTGGACGCCGCGGCGCGCACTTCACCACTCCGGGTTGCCCGACCGCGCGCGGGGCCCACTCCGGCTTAGCGACCTCGCTCACGAACGCGGCACGCGCCTCGTCACTGAGCCCACGCACCACGTGCAGGGCCACCCCGGGGTGATTGCGAGCGCTCGCCAAAACGGCCTGCGCCCGGCTTCGACTCGAAGAACCAGCCATGGCGCGCCCCACTATTCGAACCGGCCGACCCGGGCCAACATTTCTGCAAGTACATCCGCAAGCACTTCCCGAAGCACCGTCCCCCGCGCGGTTTCGTTCGAGCCCCAGTGCGCCCACCGCCAACCAACACGCGAGGGTGACAGCGCTGGCCCGAGGCCACACGCGCTCGCTAGCACGCGCAGCTTCGGCCACGCGCGCCGCTCACTCAACGCGCAAGACCGACGGTGCTGACCCGAACCCACACGCGCTCGGCACCGCCACGCACGCCGCTCACTCAACGCCCGAGATCAACGGTGCGTTCCCCCAGCCCGCCCACTCTGGCCTGCGCCCGCACGCCTGCCTGCGCCCGTGCCTGTAAGATCTCTCGGTCGAGCCTGTCGGAGAACTCCTGGAGCTCGGCCTCGCGAACGCGCATGCGGTTCGAGAGAAATACGGTCGCGAGCCGCCGGTCGCGGTACACGCGGAGGTTGCCGCTGAACCCGGGGCCCCCGCCGGGCTTGCTGAAGTACGGGACCCCGTCGAGCGTTCCGCGATGCCAGCCGAGGGTGGTCGGCAAGATCTCCCCCGTCGCGCTCCGCTGCTCCGAGAAGAAGAGGTGCACGCCTTCGCCGTCGAGCAGGCGCGGCTCGGGCTGGAGCAGGTCGTGAAGGAACGTTGCGTAGCCGCGCGCGGTTCCCACGACGCCGCCGTACGCGATCCCGTTCATCCGAAGGTGCTGGAAGCGCGCCCATTTGCCCGCGGGCTCGGCCCAGATGGCGCTCTCCGTGATGAACGGGAGGATCAGCCCCAGAAAGGACCACCGCGCCTGGTGACCGCGCGCGTGCCGGCCGAGCGCCGTCACGTCGCAGTCGAGCGCCGCCGGCGGGATCCCGAGCGGCTCGAACACCTCCGCGCGGAGGAACTCGCAGTACGGCCTTCCCGACGCGGACTCGATCACGCGGCCGAGCAACCAGTAGCCGAGATTCGAGTACGCGTATTCCTCGCCGGGAGACGCGTCGAGCTCCGGATTTTCGGCGAGCACTCGCTCGAGCGCCCGAGCTTCGTCGAACCGATCGCGCTCGTCGAGGCGGTGCACCCAGCGCAGTGGCAACGGATTCGGCACCCCGGACGAATGGTTCAAGAGCTGACGCACGGTGATGGTCGTCCCGTACGGGTGCCTGGGCACGTACCGCGAGAGGGGCGCGTCGAGCTCGACCCGCCCGTTGCCGACGAGGCGCAGCACGGCGGCCGCGGTGAGCACCTTAGTCATCGAGGCCGTGAGGAAGGTCGTCTCCGGCGTGACGGGCTGCCCGGTGGCCGCATCGGCGATTCCGCCGGCGTAGTCGAGCACCACCCCCTGGTCACTCACCACCACGTACTGGAGCCCCACTTCGCGTCCGTCGGCGATCAGCGCGTCGAGATACCGCGTCACGCGCGCGTGCGGATCCTCGATCCTGGGATCGATGCGCGGCGCGCACCCGCAAATGGCCGGCACCAAGAGCGTGCCGGCGACACGGGCAATCCACGAGAACCGTTGCCAGGGGCGTCGGAGGGGTTGCATCCGGATTCACTCCTCGGGCCAAGCTACGCGGAGCGCGTCTCGTTTTCTGGACCGCCGCCGCCAATCGCTGGACACGCGACGCCAATCTGAAAGCATGCCGCGGCATGCGCGGTTCGGTCTTGAGCGTCGGCTGCCGAGCACTGCTCCTCGCCTGTGAGCGGCTGGGGCTCGACGGCGACGCGCTCGCGCGCGAAGCCGGCCTCGATCGTGCCCGCATCGACGATCCGGACGCCCGCCTCTCCCCGCTCGACGCGATGGCGCTCTGGGAACGCGCCGGGCAGAAGAGCGGCGATCCGCACCTCGCGCTCCCCGTGGCGCGCAGCATTCCCCCCGGCGCCTCCCCGGGGCCCGGGTACCTCGGGGTTCCCCCCCCCCCCGGGGGCCCCCCCTTCCGCCT